>CAZNCD010000057.1:0-5899 GCA_964571575.1 uncultured Candidatus Peribacteria bacterium | reverse complement strand
ATTGATAGCTCTTTGCAGGGACGCGGTAAAAAAAGGTTTGGCATCGGAATTATGCAAAATAGACAGCATGGCGATTGAAAAATTTCTCAACAAACACATAGGATTTTTGGAAATGATAAAATTTATAAAAGATGAATATCGCAATTATTCTCGCGGCGGGTAAATCAACAAGATTTGGCTCAGATAAGCCATTCGTGAAAATTGACGGCAAGCCGATGATATTACATTCACTTGATGCGTTTAAGGGTTTTGCCGATAAAATAATAATCGTCGCGAACAAAGAAAATGCGCGAAAAATCAAAAAACTTTTATACGCCAAAAATCCCGCACAAACACATGCGCAAATAATTCTTGGCGGCAAAACTCGTCAAGAATCGGTTTTAAACGCGATAAAATTTTTGAAAAAACTGCGTCCCGCGCCGTCCGATTTAATTATTATCCACAATGTTGCGAATCCGTTTGTCACGCAAAAAGAAATTCATCGCTGTATCGCGCTCGCAAAAAAACATGACGCAGCCGTTGTCGGAAATTTGGCTTCAGACACAGTAAAAGTAATCGAAGGCGGTTTTATAAAACAAACTCTTCCGCGTGAAAAAATTCTCCTCGCTCAAACTCCGCAGATTTTTAAATGGAAAGTTTTATCAAATTCGTATAAAAACGCAAAAATTTACACAGCGACCGATGATGCCTCGATCATCGAGTCCGCAGGCCATAAAGTTGCGTGGACAAAATCATCTTATGCGAACAAAAAAATCACATTCACGAAAGACACACTGCGATTTGCGCCGGTTCAAACGCGCATTGGTATTGCTTCCGATTATCACGAATTTTCAAATTCCGGCGTTCTTACGCTCGCCGGCGTCAAATTCCCGCGCTATAAAAAACTTCAAGCTGATTCCGACGGCGATGCAATTTTCCACGCGCTCGCTGCAGCCATTTCTTCCGCGTTGGGCGGAGGTTCGCTTGGAACTTTTGCGGCCACGATGTGCAAAAACAAAATCAAAAACAGCCAAAAATACCTCGCGCACATTTTGGATCAAACACAAAAACGCAGATGCAAAATTTCAAACATTTCGATAAATATCGAAACGCAAAAAATAAAAATCGATCCGCTTGCAAAACACATCCGCGAAAATTTATCGCGCAAAATCCACATCGCGCCAAAAAACATCGGTATCACCGCGATTCGCGGTAAATCCAAAAATGGCTTATACTGTACCGCGGCAGTCATATTAATAACAGACGCGGCTCTGTAGCACCTGCCCGCGCCCTTAAAAACTAAAAAAATGAAACCCCTCAAAATCAAATCCCATGCGAAGATAAATCTCAGCCTCGATATCCTCGCTAAAAAAGGAAAATATCACAAAATCCGGACAATTCTTCAGCAAATCGCGCTATATGACACAATCATCTTGAAGCAAACCGAAAAAAACAAAATTTTAATTAAAAGTAACGACAAATTCGTTCCGCTCACAACAAAAAACCTCGCGTATCAAGCTGCGGAAATAATAAAAAAAACCGGCCGCGTCAAAAAAGGCGTGGAAATTTTCATTGATAAGCATATTCCGGTGGCTTCGGGTTTTGGGGGAGGATCTTCCAACGCCGCAGCCGTTTTAAAAGGTTTGAACGAAATGTGGAAACTCAAACTTTCCAAAGCTAAATTACAAAAAATGGCGGAAAAACTTGGTATGGACGTCGCATTTTTTCTGACCAACGGCGCGGCAATCGGCTCTCACTTCGGCGAAAAAATCCACCCGCTTAAGCCATGCAAAGGTCTTATTCTCGCACTTTTTATTCCGAATAAAAAATCTCCTCTTCCGCTGAAAACCAAAAATATTTACAAAAAAATAAATTTAAAACGCACCGGACATTCACAAAAGCAAACAAAACTTCTTATAACCGCCATTAAAAAAGGTAATAAACAAGCCATTTTAGACAATCTTCATAATGACATCGAAACAGCGGTGAATATTTCGGAAATAAAAAATACTCTCTTTTCAGCGGGCGCATCAAACGCACTTCTCGCAGGCAGCGGACCGAGTATTGTTGCATTTTTCCGTACGCGCCTTAATCGCAAAAAATGCCTGAAAACTCTCGATAAAAAATTCAAAAAGCAATTCAGGGTGATTTTCACGGGGGTTTAAACATTGACAAATTTCCGTAGTTAAGTATTATAATCACCTTTGTAATAATATTAGCCGATGGGGGAAACGGAAAGAGAAAAAGATAAATCGGACCCGCAAACGCAAAAACCAACGGACGATGCGCCCGGGGAGGCCGATGGCGAAAGAAAAACCAACGAAATAACAGCGTTGGAGCTTGATAAGCTTAAAGGTTTTTTAATCCCGGACAAAGAAGGCCGCATATGTTATTAAAAAAACAATTCGGACTAAGCCCGAACTTGTTGAATAAAATACTTGTGAATGCGCACATCACTTGTTAATTCCGGGTGGAAAGTCGAAATTAAAATATTTTTCCGGCGGCACATAACAATTTCATCTCCATATTTTGCCAAAATCTCAACGCCGCGGCCGATTTTTTTTATTTTCGGGGCACGGATAAAAACAGCGTGAAAATTTTTTGCGCCATTATAACGCCGAGAAACACCGTCTATGCGGTCGCCAGTCGCGGGAATTTTTATATCCGTTTCAAAGCTGTCGATTTGCCGTCCATAAGCATTGCGTGAAATTTCAATATCAATTGCGCCTAAACTTTTCGCGCCGCGCGCGCCGTTGATTTTTTTCGCCAGCAAAATTGCGCCCGCGCACGTTCCAAACACAGGCATACCTTCGCGTATGCGTTTTTTCAACGCATCAAAAAGCCCGTTTGCCTTGAGCAGTTTGCTTAGATGCGTGCTTTCTCCTCCGGGGATAATAAGCCCGCGCACTTTTCCCAAATCTTTCATTGATTTTACCAATACAACATTCGCGCCGCATTTTTCCAAAACCGCCGCATGTTCCTCAACCGAGCCATGAAACCCCAAAACTCCAATCAATGGGGATAAAAGCAGTTTTTCTTCGCGCCGCGTTTTAATTTCCTCTTTTTGCATAAAAATCCGTCAGTTTGCTAATCTCCAAACTTTTCATCGGCTCCCCCAATCCTTCCGATACTTCAGCCAAAATTTTAGGGTTATTAAAATTCGCGACAGCCAAAACAATCGCTCTCGCGCGCTTATACGGATCCGAAGATTTGAATATTCCACTACCAACAAAAATTCCATCGCATCCCATTTGCATCATCATACTAGCGTCAGCAGGGGTCGCGATTCCGCCCGCCGCAAAATTCACAACAGGCAATTTCTGATTTTTCGCCACGTATTTTACGAGTTCCAAAGGCACACGCATTAAATCCGCCGCCACCTGCAGCTCTGTCGCCGTCGCATTTTTCAGTCCCTCGATTTCATCAAAAATCGTCCGAACATGTCGTACCGCCTCAACAACATTCCCCGTTCCAGCCTCGCCTTTTGTGCGAATCATCGCCGCGCCCTCATTTATGCGACGTAAAGCCTCGCCAAGATTTCTACACCCGCACACAAACGGCACTTTAAAATTGTGCTTATTTACATGAAATTGATCATCCGCAGGCGTCAAAACTTCGCTTTCATCAATATAATCAACGCCCAACTCTTGAAGAATCTGCGCTTCCACAAAATGTCCGATTCTGATTTTCGCCATCACGGGAATCGTAACCTTTTTCATGATTTCCTTAATCATTTTCGGATCGCTCATACGCGCCACTCCTCCTTGCGCTCGTATATCCGAGGGTACGCGCTCAAGCGCCATCACAGCCACCGCGCCAGCCTTTTCCGCAATCTTTGCCTGCTTCGCGTTCGTGACATCCATTATCACGCCGCCCTTAAGCATCTGCGCGAGCCCTTTCTTAAGAGTTTTTGTATTCTTTTTAATCATGCGCGAAAATTCTAGCGCGTTTTACTCCATCGCACAATAAAAATCCCCGCGACAACGGACGGGGATTTAAATACCGGACCTGAAACTAGGCGGGAGAGGTTTGATTCCCGTTACGTCCACCGACATAAATTACAACACATAAATTCCACTCAAAATTCAATTTACGCTTGTTTCGAAACAAGCGTAAGCTATCAAAAAGTAGCTTCCATAAGCCAAACTTGACAAAATCGCTCCCGGCATTCCATCACCGCTCCTTAACCTTAGAAATCAGTACTTTCTTTATATAGCGTTTCTTCCCTCCATCGCCTTGCTTAACGTCACCTCATCCGTATAATTCAAATTTCCGCCAACCGGAATTCCGCGCGCAATCCGTGTCACATTCACATTAAAAGGCTTCAATAATTTTGAAATATAAATCGCGGTCGCGTCGCCCTCATGGCTTGGATTTGTTGCCAAAATTATTTCAGAAATATTTTTCGGATCCGCGGCAACGCGCGCAATCAATTCCGCAATCCGAAGCTCATCCGGCCCGATTCCATCAATTGGCGCGATCGCCCCGTGCAAAACATGATAAACCCCGCGATATTCCGTTTTTTCAATCGAACCGATATCCAAAATCTGCTCAACAACGCAAATCATTTTTTGATCGCGCGCCTCATCGCGGCAAATCGAACAGCAATCAGGAGTATCGCTAAGCGCCCAACATATCGGACAAAAAATTGACGCCTCTTTTAATTTGCGAACAGCTTCGCTCAAATTCGCAACCTCATGTTCAGGTGTTTTCAACAAATAAAGAGTAAGCCTTTCCGCTGTTTTTGGCCCGATTCCAGGCAAACGCGAAAGCTCTTCAATTAGATTTTTGACTTGTTTCGGTAACATAAATACAAAAAAATTCTAAACGGTTTTCAGATATTTAACAACACGATCTGAACCTTTCAGGCAGCAGATGCGTCTGGCCTATCATATAAAGTTAATCCTATCTCTTGAGCGAATTCAAAAACTCTCCAAGCAAGACGAGCGGCTCCGGGGGTCAGTATGGCCTCAAATTTTTCATAAGCCTCTCTCAGCAAGTCTCTTTGTATGGACAAGTTTAAACCCGCTTCAGTACCGAGAGTTATAAGCCTGCGCACAGAATCAAAATCAGCCTGCATAATTGCGTTATCAATTGCTTTCTGTGTTTGTTCTTCTGTTGTACGAACATGGAGATTCACTCGGTATGCATCTGCGGCTTCAAATATTTTAAATACATATTCACATTCTTCAATTGATAGATCAAAAGCGGCTTGAACAACTTGAGATAAATCGACATCAAAACCGGCCATTCGGGCAAAGCCCATTTGTCTTTTTACAAGTTGTTCTCGATTAAACATAGTCAATGCAAACGCTATTCCGTTTTCAATTTCGGCTTTTTTTACAGCTAGTCCATAACCAAATTTTTGAGCAAAATCTATGATATCCAATATATATTTCGTTGTTCTGTTGGGAGGTAAATAAACCCAAAAAGTTGGATGAGCTAAGTGATAATCCAATAAGCCCTGCAATTGATCATGCGTAAACGTCGGGCGGACATTTCCTCCAAAGTATTCCATAATAAAGTCGTAAACCGTTATTGCAAGTACAGAATTCGTGGCTATCAAACCATCAAGAGCCCTTTGAATATTATTTAATTCCGGTCTAAATTCAAAAGCCCTTTCCCTGCTATCAGCTTTAAGTAATGCGTCGGCAGCATGTCCGGCTTGCTCTACATTCCCTTTTCCAAGGGCATCATAAAAGTCTAACTCTCTGACCGGAGGCAGATCTTTTACATTTCGTTCAGTTGCGGGATTAGGAACAGTTCTTTCTCCGGGCCTGATGCTGTCCAAGGACATATCTTCAACGCCGGTCACTAACTGGTATAAAAAAGCATACAGATTCGGAGTCAAACGAAAAGCCTGTATTTTCCTAGGAGCCATTCGAGATTCAGAGAGAACCATACTCGCTTGCGGATATTG
>CAZNCD010000056.1:0-5907 GCA_964571575.1 uncultured Candidatus Peribacteria bacterium | reverse complement strand
AAACCTAATCCCTCTTTTTATAAATGGAAACTAATTCGCTGATACTTACAGGATTGCCGTACGGCAACAGACCATGCTCGCTCGGTCTCGCGACTGTTTTCAAAACAGCAAACACAAGCCCTGACTTGAATTTCGCAATTTACGTTTTACAGTCTTGATCCGCTCCCCGTGGATAATTTATCGCCGATGGAATTTATAATACCCATGATTTCACCGAAGTTGATGTATTTTATTACATCTATTCCAAGGATGCCTCCCAAAGTATAAACAATGACCACGGCTAAAATCGTAATGATAAATCCGATAATCGAATAGCGAATTGTACCGATTGCTTGTTTGATTTTGTCTTCCTGTCCGCCGGAAAGAATAAACGAAATACCACCGATGATTATGAAAATAACCGATAAAAACCCTGCGAACATAATGGCGTACGCAAGACCTCTGTTGATTATTTCAACGATGTTGCCTTGCTGTGCGGCTTCAACGATGCTTCCGCCCGCCATATTTTGAAGATTAATAATATACCTTGCGCATCATAGCATGCTCGTGCAACAAAAGCGACACGGACACAAGATTATTTTATTGTTTTTACTCTTCGCTTTCGTTATTTTCGATTTTAACTTCGACTCCGCCCGGTTCGAGTATTTTTAAATTTACTCTGGCGTTGTTTTTTGATCCGATGACGCGAAGCAAAACGCGAAGCGCTTTTGCGGTCTGGCCTGATTTGCCGATAACCTTTCCCATATCATCCTTGTGGACTTCAAGGGAAATGAGCACTCCCATTTCATCAACCGTGCGCGTTACTTTCACATCGTCCGGATTGGCAACGAGCTGTTTAACCACGTATTCAATGAAATCGCGGTCCGCTCCTGTTGCATTGTCTGTAGTCATGAGAATTGGATTAAAGAATAAGAATTATAAAAAGTGGTTATTTGTTTGATTCTGCGACGGACGATTCGGCGATTGGCGCGGATTCCGGTTTTGGTTCGGCGGGTGTGGCTTGTTTTTCGGCCGACACAGCCGGTTTTTGTTCCGGCTGCGGTTTTGGTTCGGATTTTTCCGCTGGTTTTTCCGTGGGCTTTGCTTCTTCTTTGACCGGCGCTTCTTTAGCTATGGGCGCCGCTTTTCCTTCCGTAGATTCTTCACCTTTCTTTTTTCTTTGATGCTGCTCTTTTTTGACGAATTTATCCATATTCGCCAAACCTTCTTTTTTTAAAAGAAGCGCGAACGTGGAAGAAGGATGCGCGCCTTTACCGACCCAATATTCAATTCTCTCCCGATTCATTTTGAGAGCTTTGCTTTTTGGATTATAGCTGCCGAGCACTTCGAGAGCTTTGCTTTTTGGAGAAGAAGTTTTCTCTTGAACAATGATTCTGAAGTTTGGCTGGCTTGATTTGCCGATTCGTCCCAATCTGATTGCTAACAAGATAATTTAGTTACTGGATATGGTGTCCGCCTGCGGCGGACGGTTTGTTTATAACGCCTGTGTCCCACTGTGCGGAACGGCGTGATGTGCAGGGTTTATTTTAGCGTTAAAAAGAGCGATGTCAAGGAAATTCGTTAAGATGTAAAAGTGAAACTATCCTGCCCTATTTTTCATTGGGTGGAATGCACACGATGTTCCTGAACTTTGCTATAAGCGTATGCATTTTGCATACAATTACGAGCGATGCACAGATGTTATCGCTTAATTAATAAGGAAAATAACGCTCAGTTATTAAATAAAATTGGAAAGGCTTGAGTTTGTTGACTGTTCTCCCCTCGATTCGGGCGTGGAGGCTTTTACGGCGGCATCGCGCACTTTAAGCCTTTTCATATCTATTGCGCCGTTTATGTTACCCTCTAGGCCGGAATTGCAGGTTAATTGAGAGCCGGGTTTGACGCCATCGGGACATTCGCCGGGTGTTGTTTTGTTGAAATCTCCGGCGGTAACGGCATCGACGAACGGACTGCCGTGGAATCCGGGAAATCCTTCCGCGGATTTTTCTCCCGTTGCTGTTGCGATTGCCGCTGCGGTCAAAGCCGCCCCTAAAACTCCGAATTTTGACATAATTTTATTGATTAAGTGTTGTTTTAAGTTTTTTGATTGTTTCCGCGCCGAATTCCGCATTGAGTTCGCGGATTATTTCTTCTTTTCGCATTGCGACTTCCTGCGCCCAGAGAGGAGAAGCAACCGCAATATTAAGCGTTTTATTTGAATATGATTTGGCGGAAATCGCGGAGGCCGCTTCCGGTATCTTAAAAAATCGCGGAACCGCAACATCGAATTTTCTGCATACTTGCGCGGATAATATTGTTCTTGTGAGTCCGAAAGATTTTGCCGCATCGGGAAAGAATTTTTGAATCGGTTCAAACATAGTCGGCAATTAAATTTTATTCAAGGTTTTATTGTACAGCTCCAATGTTTTAGCCGCAACTTCGTCCCAATTAAAATCTTTCACGCGCTCGAATCCGTTCTTGATTAATTTTTTACGCAAGGATTCATTTGTCAGGCCTTTGTGAATTTGGTGCGCCATATCCGTTGTGTCGTGCGGATCAAAAAATATTGCGTTTTTTTTGCCGCAAATTTCCGGAAGAGAACTTGTGTGCGAAACGGCGACGGGCGTTCCGCATGCCATCGCTTCAAGCGGACAAAATCCAAATCCTTCATAAAAAGAAGGGTGGACGTAAAGAGCCGCGGCGCTATAAAGAGTTATCAAATCTTCTTCGGGAACAATATCCGTAAAAATAATGTTTTGTTTTATATCCGGATGTTCGGCCGCGCGGTAAATTTCCGGATAATAAGGATCTTTTTTGCCGGTAATCAAAAGCTGATATCGTAGATCGTATTTATCAATCAAAATTTTAAAAGTTTTGATGAGGCCCGTTAAATTTTTATGTCCGCGGTGAACGCCGGTATAAAGCAAAAATGGCTTAGAAATACCATATTTTTTAAGCGTGAGATTTGTAATTTCTTTGTTTTCAGCTTTACAAAATTCATTGCCGACTCCTTCGTAAATCATTTCAATTTTTTTCGGATCGATATGAAGATGTTTAACTATGTCGCGTTTTGTGTTTTCTGAAACTGCAATAATTTTTTTGGCGTGTTTTGCGACGCAATTAATAACAATGTGATAAGCGAGCCTTTTTAAAGGTGAATATTTTTTGCCGGGGAAAAATGAAATTATTAAGTCATGAATTGTAACAATGGTTGGCCGGCGATAAAAAATCGGGGCGTTGAAATGCGTAAAGTGCATGAGATCGAGTTTTTCTTTTAACAGTAGGCGTAAAAATTTTGTTTGTTCGGCGAAAGAATAATGACCCGCATCAACAAGAACTTTTTTGATGTTGTGACCCAGCGGAATATAACCGTGATACTGCGGATTGTTGAAAAATAAAACATAGTGATTTTTGTTATCGAGATGAAACAAGCGGCGCGTAAGTTCATAAGTATAACGGCCGATGCCGGTGAATTTTGTTGAATAGATTCTGCAATCAATGCCGATTTTCATACAAGGCAAATTTTAGAGCTGAAACGGGAAAATAACAAATATCACACTGGAAGACCGCGGGACCGGGTATCAAATTATTGTTCCGATAGAATCTCTTGATATTAATTTTTATATATGCTATTCTATATACGGAAATATAAACTTTAATATATGGTAAAAATTATACCAACCACAAAGATTCAGCAGAATATGGGAGATATTTCGGCTTCCATAGGCCAAGATTTGTATATTGTAACCAATCGCGGCGAAGGGAGAATTGTAATGCTGCCTTATTTTGATGGATGCGACGAATATTTTGCGGAATACATGGAGGATTACATGATGTCCAAAAATAAAGAAGTTTTGAAAGGACGTTATCAAAAATCATCCACTTCCGGAAAAAGCTCTTTAACCGTATAACGAGGTGATTTTATTTGTTTTTACAAAATACGCGAAAAAAGTTTTTGATAAATTGCCGAAAATTGAAAAAGAAAGGATTTTAAACAAACTTACGGAGCTTAAAAAACATCAGGATGTTTTTTCCGTATTAAGAAAACTTGTTAATTTTGACCCGGCAACGCACAGGCTCAGAATCGGGGATTATCGGTTGATTTTGGAATTAAAAAAATATGACGCGAAAATCATTGAGTTTTGGGTGCTTGACGTTGGACATAGAAGGGATGTTTATAGATAGAAATATCCGTTTATATCACCACTTCTAGATAGCACTTTTCACAGTAGATTTTTTTGGAACGGTCGGGAAAATATGAAGATTGGATTGCGACACCGCATTTGTTGCAATTTCTTTCATAAAGTTGCGGAAGATTGCGACGATGGAATCTGTCTTTGTGCCTGCATAAAAAGCATTTTCGCGGGTGGGGCAGACCGAGTTTGCGATAGAAAATTAGTTCTTGATTGACGAGGCGATAAGTTTTGCCGCACTCTGAACAAGAAAGATTTTTGCTTGAAATTTTTGTGTCGAGCGAGTCGGTATCTTTCCATTTGTAGCTGAGGCGGAGCGCCTGCTCGCGTGTAAGCGGAAAATAATCATTCGCGACGGTTTCGTTGTAGCCAAAAGGGGAAAGAGTGGCCGGAAAAAATTCGCCGTATTCTTTTGTGGATTTTATGTGCGCGATAATGCGCGGTACGAGCGAGGCGTATTCGGATTCGGAAAATTGTTTGTTTAAAATGCAAAATTTCTGATTGTGCATATTCACGCAGCCAAAACAATCGTGCGAATTCATAAGAGTATCGCAGTAGGCAAGATCGGAATTTTCCCATGAACTAAGCGTAAATTTGCAGTTCATTCCGCCCGCGCCGGTGTTAACGGTTTCGTAATAAAGCTGCGGATTATCGTAGCCGATTGAAGAACAATCCATAACATCTTTTACGCCCTCGGCCTGTATTACATATTTGCAATCTTCGCCGTCAAAAACATTAAATCCCATTTGAACATTTTTGCAATTTTCCAAATAATCGCCGGTACAGTTTTCGCAATTTGTTTGATAATAAGGCGCGAAAATTGTCTGTGATTTTAATTTTTTATAATCTAGCAAAGCTTTTGTCCAAGCGGAGAAATCGCTGAGGGCGGAGACGGCTTTTTCGAATTCTTTTTTTGGAACGGGTTTGTTCCGGATGTGATAAGTTTTTCCGCGAAGATTCGAGCAAAAAAGACAATTGTTGCAGCCGCGAAGATTTATGGAAAAGTAGCAATAACCGCTATTGTATGAGCCAAAGCAGTGGACGCAATTATATAAATTTGAGCCCCAAACGGATTCGTAGCAAAGTTCGCTCATCTTCAAAGACTCGCAGTCACAACAGGTTTTGCAATGATTATAATGGCGACCGTAATAGCAATCTTCGTTGTACCAAGAACCGCCGACGGCGAGGTAGCAATTTCTGTTATATCCGGCATAATTGCAAAATTCGGAATTTTCAGGGGCTTTGTTCATTAAAGCAATGCGCGGAATTTGCAGTTGCATCGCGGCGTATTGTGCGAAAAATGGCTTTGTAAAATCGTAATCACGGCCATAATTTCGAGGATCCCAATTGTCGCTCCACCAACATTCCTGACAATAAACGGTATATGGTGATTCCGGCGCGTAGATTGAAATGGTCGGGCGTTTACAAAGCGCGCAAACGTTCCTATAAAGATTTGGCTCGTTGCGAAAAACAAGGCGGCGCATTAAGCGGCAGTTTGGGCAAAAAGTCGGATCCGGAACTTGGACTTTGGCATAAAAGTCGCGATCAGATGGCGTGATTTCGAATTGTTGCGAACATTTTAGGCAAGTTGACATAAATTTATATTTTGTAAATAGAGAACCGTCCCCTTATATTACTTTTGCCTCGTACGTCCAAACTTCAAGATCGCCGTTGCGCCATTCATCGCTATCAAGCCATGCTTTTGCGCAGAGATGGGACAAAAAATCTTCTTTGC
>CAZNCD010000055.1:0-5979 GCA_964571575.1 uncultured Candidatus Peribacteria bacterium | reverse complement strand
ATCTACGGTGTTTTTGCGGAGCAGGCGGGTTTTGCAGACAGCGTTTTGATATATGATTACGATTATTATAAGAATGCTTTGAGCAATTCCATACAGGCTGTTATAGCCACGGAGAGAATCGATTTGGCTCTTAAAAAAGCGGAAGAAAAAATTACTTCCATTTTACCTGAAACCGGAATGGTTGCGCCCGGGCCGTATGTGAGCAACAAGGCCGCGACGCAGGTTAAAACAACAACCGGGACCGCAACCGGAACGCAGAAAACAAATTAGCGCAGTTGCGTCGCAGATTCAACGCCGTCGGCCGCCATTGCTGTTATTCCACCGTCGGGTGTTTCAAAATTTCTCCGCGATAGCCGTTGATAAATTCTTTTACAGGTGTTGTTTTTTTGCCTTCCAATTGTACTATCATTGGAATTAACAGTTCTTTTTTGCATGCTATTGCCAGAGTGTTTTTATCGATTAGGGTCATTGTTCCGGCTTGCATCTCCGCGGTATTTTCATTCATGGCCGCTTTTAAAATTTTCAGCGTTTTTCCGTTCCATTTTATGTAACATTCAGGCCATACCGAGAACGCTTTTACGCGTCGCAGCGCTTCTTCCGCAGTCATTTTTTTGCAGTTTATTTCCCCGTCTTCCTTTTCGATTTTTTTTGAATAAGTCGCGCGCGAATTGTCCTGTTCGATTTTTTTCAGGCTCTCTTCCGCTATATCGATTAAAGCGTGCGGCGTTATTTCTCCCGCGAGCATTGAAAGTTTTTTTGAAAGTGAATTAAAATCATCCTCATTTTCTATTGGTATGCGTTTTAAAAGAAAAATATCGCCTCCATCCATTTTTTCGTTCATCTCCATCATCGTGATTCCCGTTTCTTTATCGCCGTTTAGAAGAGCGGTTTGTATGGGTGAGGCGCCTCTGTATTTCGGCAGCAGCGATCCGTGAATATTAATCGAAGCTATTTTCGGTATTTCAAGAATGGATTTTGGAATTATTTGTCCGTACGAAACAGTGATTGTAAAATCCGGGGAAAGTTTTTTTGCGAAATTTTCAAGTTCTTTGTTGTTTTTTATTTCAGAGGGGGTCATGACGCTTAATCCAAGGCTTTCCGCGAATGTTTTTATTGGTGTTGGCATTAATTTTTGAGATCTTCCGCTTGGTTTATCGGGCTGCGTTATAACCGCAAGAATTTCAAATTTCGGGTTTATGTGTATGGCTCCCAATACAGGTATCCCAAAATTTCCGCTTCCAAAAAAGATTACTTTATATGGCATATTATAATAATACTACCGCGCTTGTTTTTTCGCCATACATGGTCTATAATCTCACCTTACGCGCCGCTGTTCGCCAATAGACCGTTCCGCGAACACGCAGTTCAGCGGAGTTGAACACAGGCGCATAGAAACAAGTTGTCGCAAAGCGACGCCGTAAGCGAACACAGGCGTTATAAAATAAATCCGCTGAAAGCGGAAACTGTATAATTTATATGGAAGAATTCGCACAAGCCAGGAAATTAATAGAAAATGCGCAGAATATATTGGTGCTTGCTCACAGGCGACCGGATGGCGATACGCTTGGAACAAGCTGCGCGCTGTATCTTGCGTTTCAAAAAATGAATAAATCCTGCACCATGGCTTGCGTTGACGCGCCTTCCGAGAGATTTGCATTTCTTCCCGAGGTAAACAGATTTGTTAGAGAATTTAATCCGAGTGTTTACGATCTTGTTATTCTCGCGGATGCGGCCGATGTTAAGATTGTTGTTTATCAAAGTATTTACCCCGAGCTTTTTTCCGGTAATGTTCCTGCCATTGTTTTTGATCATCATCATTCAAACGAGGGGGTTGAAGGTGCTGTGAATTTGATTGATTCGAAAGCGGCTTCCGCCAGCGTGATAATGTATAAATTTTTCAAATTTATGAATATGCTTCTGACGCCGCAGATTGCAACTTGTTTGTTGGCCGGCATATATAACGATACCGGTAGTTTTATGCATTCAAACACTTCGATTGAAACTTTGGAGGTCGCTTCGGATCTTGTCCGACATGGTGCAAAAATTCAGATTATCATAAAAAACATGTTTAAAAATACCCCGGTTTCAACTCTTAAATTATGGGGTAGGGCGCTTGAAAATCTTAAAATAACCGAAGATGGCGCGGCAATATCCGTTTTAACCTTGAAAGATTTTGAAGAATGCGGAGCCGATTATAGCGAATCAGGCGGAATAATCGAAAAAATGAGTGGAATTCCGGATGTGAAATTCTCGATTTTGCTTCACGAAAACGGTTCAAACGTGAAAGCTTCGATGAGAACAAACCGCAACGATGTTGATGTGGCTAAAATCGCTTCTTTGTTTGGGGGAGGCGGACATAGAAAAGCGGCTGGCTTTGTGATACCGGGAAAAATAGAGAAAGAAACAAAATGGAAAATCATACCCGGTTCATCCGCGACAATCGCGACAATTAAAGATTCTACTCCGATAAAAGGACTTTTTATTGAATCTTCGGATAAACAGAGTTAAACTTTAATTATGATTCGAAAGATTTTTGCCGTTATATTTATTATTGTTTTTTTGGCTTTTTCAATACCTGCAGTATTTTTGTTCGGATTTTATCGTACCGCATTGAGCCAAGATTTTTATAAAGGTCCTTTATTAGACGAAATTTATAATAAAATTACGCCGGTCGTTGTTGATGAATTTACAAAGCACGACAAGGAAATTTTGAGTAAATATTTTACACGCGAAGAGCTTATAGATGTGTTTAAACACAATGTGCCGCAAAGCGTTTTCGCCAATATATTGCAGAACGGTTTTTTACAATTAAAAGCCGTATTAGAAGGAAGCGCGCAACAAAAAATTGTTATTAAATTTGATGATTTGAAGGAGCCTTTTTTGAAGCTTACGGACGATCTTATAAATATTTTATTTACTGAAAAAATTAAACAATGCGCAAAAAACGAATATCCAAAGATGCAGCCGGTTCCTTCATGTATTCCGGCCGGATACGATGTCGCAATCTATAAAAAACGTTTTGAATCTCAAATATCAGCGAGCGTCGATCAAATTTTTAAAAATATCAGGCCGTTGGAGATTGATACGGCTCCAATTGCTCAAAACGTGCAAGCCATCCAAGTTCTTGATGTTGCAATTCAGGCTTATTTCGGCATGCTTATGGTATTATGCGCCATTATTTTTCTTATTTTGTGGAAACCTTTTTCAAGGGGTTTAAAATGGCTTGGAACAACATTTGTTTTGTTTGCTTTTAATGCGCTTGTCATATACAAAGCGATCCCGATTTTAGGGAGGTCATTGGTTTTGAAAGATATGAACATTCCGCCGGAATATGCAGATGAAATGCAAAATATAGTAAATTTTATAATAGCTTACTACCAGCGTCAGATAGGTTATGTTTGCATTGCGGTATTTGTTGCCGGTGTTATTATGATTTTTGCAGGATACTTTAAAAAATATAATGCGAAATAATTATTATGTCTCATACGCGATATCTTACGATTATAGGAATAGCGGGGTTTATGGCGTGGTTGGGGTGGGCAATAACTTTGTATAAGTTGAATCCTTTTGAATCAACGGGAATGGCTTTAGGGTTTTTCTTTGTAACTTTTTTTATAGCTCTTATGTGTACTTTTACCGTTCTTGGATTTTATTTGAGGGTATGGATCTACAAAAATGAAATTTATTATAGCCATATCAGTATTTCTTTAAGGCAGGGGATTCTTTTAAGTCTTATAGTGATTATAAGTTTGGCTTTTCAATTACTTGGCGTATTAAATTGGTTTAGCGGTTTGCTGCTGATTGCAGCCGTTTTACTTATAGAATCTTTTTTTTCAATCAGAAGTAGATAACTTTAAAGATTATAATTTTCATGCCTTTTAATCCATTCTATTTTTTCGTACGGCCATAGCGTAATCCATGCTCTTCCACTTATGTTTGAGAGCGGTACAAAAGCATCTTCGGGATTTGAGCATCCGCCGGCGAGAGGATCTTTAAAACAAGTTCTGGCATCCGTGCTCATTTGCCTGTTATCTCCCATCAAAAAATATTCGCCATCCGGAATTTTATATTCCGTTCGCTTGATGCCGAATGTTGTTGTGTTGCCTTGATTCAATTTATTCAAATAGGTTTCCTCAAGTTTTTTCCCTTCAAGATGTTGATCATTTTTTATATAAACATCGCCGTTTTTGATTATCACCGTTTCGCCCGATAAGCCTATTACTCTTTTTATGTAGAATTCTTTTTCATGTGGAGGGTGAAACACAACAATATCACCTCTTTTTGGCGTTCCCATCTGCCATCCGGCTATATTTTCATATCCTATTTTGTTTATGATGATGTATTCGCCGTATCCTGAATTGCATGAATTGTTGAAATAGTTGAATGTGTTGCACATTGACGGTCCGTAAATTTCAAAAGGGGCTATGACATATGTTTTTGCAATATAAAATACCCCAAATAAAATCAATGCATCGATAGCTATTTCTCCTATGAATTTTGCGGTTGAAATGAGGACTGAAAGGTATTTATTGGTTTTTTTCTTTTTTACCATCTTGAAATCAACTTTACATTTTTTGCGGATTATTTACAAGCTGTTATAATGTATTCGTGATACTTGCGAATTATTTTTTTGGCGAATATCTCGAGAAAGGCGAGCATATACATGCAGTCGCTCATACAAGCATAATTACCGTTTGGAAAGCTTTGCTGCGCGTGGCGACTTTGGGGTTTTTTATACCCGGTATTCTGTTCTTATTTTTCCCACAGCTTTTGATTCCGGTTTTGATATGGATGGGAATAGGATTTTTCCGTTTACTTTATGAATTATACGAATGGTATTACGATGTTTTGCTGATAACGAATACCAGTGTTCTATACATAAAATCCGAAAGCCTATTTGACGTTACGACCAACAGAGTCGAATATCACATGATTGAAGGCGTCAGTTATGCAATAAAGGGTTTTTGGCAGACCATTTTTAATTTTGGGAATATTATGGTGGAAAAAGTGGGCGCCGGTACGCCTGTTGTTCTTAAAAATGCAAGTAGTCCGGCTCATATAGAAAGATTGATGTTGAAGTATCAAGAAGAATATATATCGCATCGTAACTTCCAAGACCACAATACGCTTAAAGATTTATTATCGGGGATGGTACGGCGGCATATGAAGCAAGATAAATAATTATGAAAAATTTCATTATCGGGGTTTCCGGAAAAATCGGTTCCGGCAAAACAATATTTTGTAAGATGCTCCGAAGGGAAGGCGTTGATTGTATTGAGGCGGATAAAATCGTACATTTTTTGTATAGAAGAGGCAATAAAGGCGCAAAGCTTGTTAAACGCATGTTCGGCGGAGTTTTTCTAACTTTTATCGGTGATGTGAATCGAGTTAAATTACGCGATTATTTTTTAGAAGAACATAATCGATTCAAGCTTTTTCTCAAGCGTTTTTATCCGATTGTGATTTCCGAAATAAAAAGGCGCATCACTGCATCAAAATCGAGCTTTATAGCCTTGGAGTTTATTGATTTTGATATTAAGGAATTTCGAAAGCTGATTGATTTTCTGGTTTATATTGATTGCCCGGAAAAATTGATTTTGCGGCGTTATATTTCAAGAAGATTTCCATCTGAATATATTAAAAAGGTGCTTTCTTTGCAGAAAAAACCGTTGAATATTGATTTTTTGCTGAAAAATGATTCAACGAAAAATAATTTACGACGTCGTGCTGAGGCATTCATCAAAAAATTAAAATATGATATATTTCAAACATGAATAACGATTATGAAGTTGTTATAGGCTTGGAGATTCATGCGGAGATCGTAACAGAGTCCAAAATGTTTTGTTCATGCAAAAATGATCCTGAATCGCGTCCAAACGAGAATGTTTGTCCGGTTTGCATGGGATTTCCCGGCCAGCTTCCGGTAATAAACCAAGAAGCGCTCAAGAAAGGCTTGATTATGGCGCTTGCGCTAGATTT
>CAZNCD010000054.1:0-6082 GCA_964571575.1 uncultured Candidatus Peribacteria bacterium | reverse complement strand
TTACTGTCAATCAAATTATTAATAACAGCGGGCTTGCTTTCTTCTCCAATGCTTATGCCTTTATCACCAGACTTATACATATAATTATTTCTAATAACAACATCGCTTCCGGAAATATCAACCGAATCATTGCCGTTTTCTTCAAATTTATTGCCGCTCACTTCACCATCTACAAAATCAAGGTCTACGGCGTCTCCGCTATTTTTATAAAAATATGAATTTAAAATTTTCGAGTCGGAATATTTCAAATTAACCCCGTCGTCGGAATGCGAATATCTGAATGAAGAATTTTCTATTGTTGCATCCGCATGATAAACAGAGAGCATACCGGACAAATACAAACCATTTATGCGTGCCTCATTCCCATGCTCCATATTAAAGTATTTGAACGAACTGCCGGAAGCCGCCTCTCCGACAACCCCAAAAACACCGAAAGGTTTGGTCGAATCTTGCGCTTTGATTTCTATTGGCGCATCTCGCTCGCCCTCCGCGACAACTTTAGAATACGAAACAATTGATACATTATCCGCCATATAAATTTTGACGCCCGGCTTAATAATAAGCTTTGCATCACGAGGAATTATTATATTTTTGTTTACGTTATATGCTCCCGCGTTCAAAACAATGTCATTCCCATTTTTCTTAAAAATACTATTTTGCGCAATAAATCGATCCACGCTCTCGCTTTTAGCATCCAAATATTTAAAATTATAAGGATCTTCGTCAAAAATAACATTCAAATCAGATCTATTATCAACCAAGACTTTTTCAAAATCCCATGGGTGAATAGAAAACTGCTCATCTTGTTCAATGGGACAACTTGTAGAAACTTTCTTGGTAAAAGTTTTATTCGTGACTAAGTTTTTGAATGCGATAGACTCAATCCCAACATCGGAATCAGATACATATCTATACAAAAAGGGGTAAGGAATAAGCAGATTTTTATCGAGTATCGTTTCCCCGATGCGCGATAGGGAAATTTCAAAATCGCCTTTATCAAGCAATTTTCTGCCGGGATAAAAAATCTCACCTAATAAATTTTTACGCGCGCCGCCCTGTGTTCTCTTAAATATATTACTAGCCGCCGCTCCGGAATAATTTATTTTTACAATAGACTTTGGGGATTCACCGTAAGAAGAAATTAATAAATTATTGTTGTTTTGAGTAAAACAAATATTCTCATCGTCTAACTTTTCTAAAAGACTTTTATTGATATATGTAAAATATCTCTTTAGATTTTCTATTCTAAAATCCAAATAGTCAAATTTTAATCCCCATATCCAATTTTTGTTTAAATAATTCAGATTTTCTTGATAAATTTTATCAATTCTTGCGGATAAGACTTCGGGGGTATATTTACGGTTAATATCCCATAAATATTTTTGTTTTTTATATATAAACTCCGGATTTTTATAAAGAGCTTTGAACAAATCACTGCTGACTATATCTATCGGGAACAATTTAGGTGCTATAGAGTTCAATTCCAAAAAATCATGGATGCTAGAGGCATACGCAAGCCAATAGCTATACCAAGCCACCGGATCATCAGTAATCTGTCTAAATTCACCCGTTGTCTGATCGAAATATAATGTTTCATTATGACTATCGTCATAATGTACGATTCTAAAAAAGGTAACGAATGCAGAAAACCGCGCGGCATAATCAATATCCATTAAATTTATTAAATTTAAATATTTACGCAAATCTCCGTTTAAAACAGAAGATACAGAATTTACCAGAATCGCCAATGGCTGAAAATCAGTCAAAGTTGCTTCTGAATCCGAACGCAATTCCCATTGATAAGGATTCACAAAAAGATTTTTGCTCTGAGTTTTACCTATAAATATGCCTGAAAAACCCATTTTATTTTTCTCAAAAAAGTTTTTCTTTAAAGGCTCGAGATAGTAGTATAAACCAATATATTTATTGTTTAAGCACAAAGGGATTGGATCCATTTTTTGCGTTATCATCCCAGACTCTCTAGCAATATCAAACGCCACCAATTCAGAAATTATGGAAGGTGTTTTGGGTAAAACAAATGAAAAAGTATCATTGCCGTTAAATAACAGGTCTTTATCGGTGATTTTTACCCTATAAGATTTCAAATAGAACATTCTATGAAATGGAAGGTCTCCCCTGTATTCCGCTTTAATTGGATATTTAGTGTTTTCCAAAATCAATTCCCCTTTTACATATTCTCCGCCGCTTTTTGGTAAATCTGAATTGAGTTTATCCAAATTCTCTCTTGGAATTAATAAATTAGCTTTACACAAATCCTGTTCTGTCGAAGTAATCGCGGCGGCTTTTACGAACCATTCCTTTATTTTATAGTCAATGGCCGCAGGCACCGTGGTAATGCCGGAAGTCCATATTTCTATATCTGCGAAATGAATTTTTTTTAAAAAACCTACTGCATCCGCTACTAAAAAAATATTCAAAGTAAAGATAAAAAAGATAAAAACTGTAATATATAATAATATTTTTTTCATAAATCAAAAATTTTGAATTTTAAAACAAGTTCGCCTGCGTGATCAATATCAATATTTATGTTATTAATCACAAAAAACGCTTCTGGATTTTCTATATATAGAGAATTTTTACTTATAGGTTTTATACCGGTGGAAGGCAAGGCTACATTTTGTGAAAAATCTTTTATTTTGAAAATTTCATTTTCATCTGAAGTTAAAGATATTTCATTTAATTGAAAACCCAAAAAAGATCTCGATACGGGATTAATGCGAATGGATTTTATGGTCTTTAAATTTTTTAAAAAATCATAGCTTTTCAATTCAAATCTCAAATCAATTTCCTTTCCTTCATTAAAATAAACATATTCACCCATCGCTAAATTGGCAGGGTCAAAAACAACTCCGTCTTCACTGAAATATATTCTAATCAAATTCTTTTTGATGCTTCGAAAAATATCTTCATATTCCCCAAGCAACTTTCCGCTAAAGTCTTTTGTTTTCTTGAAAGAATCAATCATTTTTAAATAACCGTATTCGTTATAAGGATACAACAAAAAAGCTTGTTTATAAGTTTCGTATGCCTTTTGTTGCTCTTCCACTGAATTGTAATAGTCTCCTGCAATAAGGTAAACTTCATAAGCAGCAGGTGCAAGTTCCAAAAACTTCTTTATCATTTTTTCATCGGGAACCTTCTTTTTATTTTTCGTAAAATATTTTAAATAATTCTTATAAACTTCTATTTTTAAAGGGGCATAGCGATTTTTAAAATGAGTCGCTGGAATATTTTTAATATAATCTTCATAGATTTGTATTTTCTTTTCCGGATCTATCGAGTTATCATTATTAAATTTATGGAATTCGTCGGTATATGCAGAAATTTCTTCTTTAAAACTATTAACAATAAACCCATTGAAAAATCCGCTATATGCAATTTTATTTAAAGCAATAATACCAACGATTAGAACAAGGCAAATTGCTATTAAATAACACTTTTTTATGTTTAATATTTTCATAAAAAATTAATGTTTAAACCTTAATAGCTTTAATGTATTTATACATCTTAGCATCCAGCAAAATTCCTTTGTTATAATACCCTTTTTCTTTCTCAAATTCTTTTTCTCCGGCAATAAAAATCCGCTTTTGGCCGGATGCTTTTTTTGAATTTTTGAGCATGCGGATAAATTTATCAAGATTTTTTGTAAATTGCGCGGCTGAACCAAATGCATCAATTCTTATCGCGCCAAAAAAATGTCCAACATCGCCATTAACCATTGATAAAAACGAAGCACCAGTCAAAACCCCGCTCAAAATATCAACCATCACGGACAAACCATAACCTTTATAACCGCTAAATTTTTCTTCTCCGCCAAGCGGCATAACTCCTCCACCAACCAAAACTGCACTAGGATCAATTGTTGGAACGCCATTTTTATCAACCGCCCAACCAATTGGAATTTTTTGATTTTTTCTATTCGCAACTTCTATTTTTCCAATCGGTACAACGCTCGTAGCCATATCAAGAACAAAAGGCATTTCTTTCCCTGCAGGCGCTGCCAAACTTATCGGATTTGTACCAATAATCGTTTCACGGCCAAAGGTCGGCACAGCAAGCGGACGCGAA
Organism: uncultured Candidatus Peribacteria bacterium; assembly: GCA_964571575.1. Taxonomy (GTDB): domain Bacteria; phylum Patescibacteriota; class Gracilibacteria; order UBA1369; family UBA12463; genus UBA12463. The sequence continues at coordinate 1,993 of CAZNCD010000054.1, read as the reverse complement.
TTTGTCATGCTTATCCCAATCATTTTATGTTTCAAAGCCATCATGGAATAATAACCGGCAATACCATAATGATTGCTGTTGCGCACGCCAACCCACGCGGAACCGGTTTTTTTTGCCTTTTTTATACACATTTCCATTGCGCGATAAGCAACGATCTGACCAAGTCCTTTACCACCATCAAGCAAAAGCGTTGAAGGAGTTTCTTTGATAATTTTTATTTTCGCAATAGGCGAAATCAGCCCTGATTTAAGCCCATTAATATATCTTGGCAATCGCACAACACCATGAGATTCAATCCCGCGCAAATCCGCTGTAACAAGCACATCCGCGGTAATTTTTGCGTCTTTTTTTGGGACGCCTAAACCGACAAATATCCGGCTCACAAGATTTTTGAGAACATCGGGTTTAACCCTAATCATAATCATTTTCGAACAGTTTGTTTTGATGGAACCGGCATTTGTATTTTACGCGCGCTCCGTCCCGCAGCAAGCGTAGCCAAATGCACATCTTCCATTTCAAGCTTTTTGAATACTTCTATATTATAATATTCAATATTTTTATAATCGCCGAACGAATCTTTATGCTCATACAAATCACGCACAATTTCTCGAGCGGTGTATCGCGGCTGAAATCCAAGATAAGTCCGCGCCCGTTCAAGTTTTACCTTATAATTTCTAAAATCCTGGATGTTTTTGATTTCGAGGCTAACTTTTTTACCGCTTAATTTTTCAACTTCGAATTTTACAATATCGCCAAGCTGACCAACTGTATAATTATCTGACGCAACATTGAAAATCCCGCTGATTGAATCATTTGCCTGAATTGCTCTTATATAAGCGTTAATAGCATCATCAATCGCCAAAACCGGTCTCCAAATCGAAGGATTATTAATTGTAATTTTACCAAGCGTCATCGCGTTTTTAAACATCGTATTTACGACCAAATCCATTCTCATTCTTGGACTGTATCCGGAAACCGTCCCCTGCCGAAGCGCGATTACAGAAAATTTTTCATCCTGCAATTGAAAAACGCCTCTTTCACCCTGTAATTTCGAAATTCCATATGGATAAGCGCATGTCGCGGGCGAATCTTCGTCATAAAGTTTATCAACCGTATAACCATAAACAGAACAAGAAGAAGCGTAAATAAATCTTCTCACGCCGACACGTTTTGCTTCAAATGCCAAAAATGAAGGCATCGCGCCATTATAAACAAAATTCGCAACAGGGCTATATTCAGCCATCGGATCATTGGACAATCCGGCCATAAAAATAAATTGATCGTAACCGGCAAAATCTTCTGTTGTGCATTTCATCAAATCTTTTTGGATAATTTTTACGCCGCTTGGCAAATGATTCCCAAACCAAAATAAATCAATAACAGTCACGTCATAACCATGTTCAATTAAGGCTGACACAAGGCTAGAACCAATGTATCCAGCGCCGCCGCCAACTAATATTTTTATTTTTTCATTTGAGGGATTCATATTTATTTGATTAAAGAATTATATTTTTCACAATTTAACGACGTATCAATCGGCACTTTAAAATTCACATCTTTAACGGAAAGTCCCTGTATCTTTCTTCCGGCGCTCAAGCTATTCGCGTATTCAAAAACGGTTTTCTTTTTTCCGCCAACATGAAAAACGCCGGTCGCATCTTTTTTCACAAGATCAACGATTTTTTTAGCAATAACCGCAACGCTTTCACGGCTTGTCCATTGATCAGAAAAGGCTTTCTCATAAGGAAAAACCATTGGCCCAAAAGTTGTTCTGATAATAAGCGAATTATCATACATCCTAACCGCACACTCCCCTCCTAGTTTTGACCACGCGTATTTATTCACTGGGTAAACCGGGTCATCTTCACGATAATCTCCTTTATCGCCCTTAAAAACATAATCTGTGCAAATATAAACAATTTTTATGCCGTATTTTATACAAATCTTCACAACGTTCGACGTTCCAATAATGTTTACCGCAAGCCCTTTCAGC
>CAZNCD010000053.1:0-6108 GCA_964571575.1 uncultured Candidatus Peribacteria bacterium | reverse complement strand
CTTACCAACATTTAGTGTCGTGGTCCCCGTTCCTTGAAACGGTCTCGACAAGACAACCCCCCCTCTCTCTCTTTAAAGCGCCTGAAACTTTGCTAGTTGCTTTTCTTAATATCCTTTTTGCCATGTTCCGTGCGTTTTCTGCACTTTGAGCAAAATTTGATTTTTTTTGTAAGATTACCCTCGGCCGCTTTTATATATTTGGAAGTATAATTCATTTTATTACATTCCTTGCAGTACCAAGCGCAAAAGATGCTTTTTGCTTTAGCCATATATTATTTTGAGTCAGTTGTTTGCGGAACAATTGTTGACGGCGTATCAGTTTGCGGCGCTGCAATCGATGACGCGTCTGTTTGCGGCGCGGTGTCATCTAAATTTTTAAGCTCCGCAACGCATTTATCGGTCTCTTTTGTAATTGCGTCTGTGATTGTATTGTCTTTGGCGAATTCCGTTATCAAAGCATTCATTTTTTCCTCATCGTCAGCCGGAAAATTATATTTTTTAAAAACCTCTTTAAGTTTATCCATGGCAACACCTTCATCACCTACAAGTTGAGGATTTTGAACCGTATAACATATAAACTCAACCGACGCTTTTATATAATTCTCTTTTGTCGAAACTGCATCGCCTTTGCATCCAGTAATAACCAATAAAACCGCCGCAAGAAATAAAACAAGAAATTTTTTCATAAACATATTTATCAAATCCCCTATATTCTATTCAAAGAGCGGGGAATAAACAAGAAGTAATTACGAAGGCCTTATGGGACCGGCTTGGATGCCGCCGACGGTTGTTGGAGTTCCGCTCAAATCATCGGATCCGGAAAAATCCATTTCCGTATCAATAGCTTCAAGTTCCTCAAATCTTGATTTCAAATTATCATCATCCGCAATAATTTGATCCGTGCGTTTTGCCAAATTTTCAGGAGTCAATTCGTAAGTCTGCATTGTTTTAATTGCATACATCAATTGCGGATATTCTTTTAAAATTCCGACAAATTTCTCCGCGAACGATAATTTCGGATCCATAAGCATAATTCTCATTCTTGAGGGGATAATCATAAAATCATTGGCTATGATTCTCAAAAATTCAATTGGCTTGCTCATACTCCCTTTCATAAAACTGAGAATTTTTTCGCGCGTTAATTTGTCAGGAATGCTTTTTACAAGATCAACTAATTTGCCGGGATACTGACGCGCGGAGTTTGCAAGTCCGCGCAATGTTAATCGTCTTAAATAATCGGTCGCGTCCGCGGCCCATCTTACGCCCGGAAATTTAACAACGCCTTCTTTGGCATACTGCAATCTGAATCTCCACAGCGCCTCATCGGCTCTTTGCAAAGCGGCATAATCGCGGCTTCTTATCACAGCGGCTCTTGCTTCTTTTAAAGGCTTTGCTTTTTCAAGATATTGCGCGCGCATTTCCGCAAATCGCACTCTTGAAATTCTCGACGCTTCAGACGAAGCGGTGACTCCTGCCTGTGATTCCCAAGGCCTGCCGCCAAATCGAAGTTCAGCTTGTTTTAAACCTGCATTCAATTCACTTATTTGTCTTCGGATTTTAACTTCCCTTAATTTTCTCTCTGATTTTAATTGTTTTAATAAAGATTTTTTTGCTGTTGGAACTTTTTTTCTCATATCAGCGAGCTGACTTTTAAGTTCGGTTCTCGCTTTAACCATATTTTCTGCTTCTCGCACGATTCTTCTTCTCTCAAATATTCTCCATTTTGGAAGCTTCTCAACAATCTCCCCGGCTTTTTGCGTTCCAATCATAAAATCTTTAAGAGCTTGCCCTTTTAATCCCATTTTAAATCCTGTCCACATTCTGCTCGCGCGGCTTATTGCAACAAACGGCGCTTTAACTAATTCATAAAGCATGCGGCCTGATGTAACCGCAAATTTTCCTGCGCCCAAAACAAGTGTTTTTGGAACTTTCCATAAAACTCCTTTTGCCGCACTGCCAACGGTTATTCTTCCTGCTTCATCAGCCAAACCGTTTCTTAAACCTCCAATAAGAACTTTGCCGACGCTTCCCGCTTTACCGCCTGCTGAAACCGCCGCGCCGGTTCCGGAACTTGCGATGATAAGAGCAATATCGGGAATTATTTTCCCTATCCCGTAAGCAATGCGTCCTTCTTTAAATTCATCATATTGAATAATCGCCTTGCCGACATCGGCAAATTTTTTGGGATGCGAAACCAAATCAATAATGCCGTCTGCCATATCAGTCGGATGCCCAACTATCGAGACAACGCCTTGCACCAAATTTTTGCATCCATCTAAAAATCCGCCGAGCGCGGAAAGCGAATGTTTGTTCTTTTCCCACCATTCTCCCGCGCCTGTTTTATTGTCCAAAAAATCCCACCATGCTTCAACCCCGCGTCCCGGCAAAGTAATAAGACCAAGCGCCCCCCATTTGCCAACAACAGGCGTATTCCACAAACTGTTTCCTATTGTCGGTCCTTTAACTTCCGTTTTATCAAGCTGATCTTTTTGTTGTTCAAGCGCACGCATAATTTCCATATTATTTTTGCCCCATGCCTCAAAAGCTTTCCTCATTTCCAAAACTGCTTCCGTTGTATTTTTTCTCAACATCTCAATATCTCTTCCTCTTTTTTCGGAATCCTGCGCTTGTTGATTTAACCCGTTTTGTGCCGCGTCCAATTCAAGCGAAGCGGACTCTGCGCGCTGTTCTTCGGCCCCAAGTTCAACCGATTCTTTATTGTATTTTGCGTTTATATCGGATTCTTGACGCGCGAGATTTTCTTTTTCGCTCAATAAACTTTCTTCTTCGGAATTCAAACCCGCAAGCTGATTTTCAAAAATATTTATCTGTTTTGATAATTTCGCTTTTTTAGCGGAATCTTTTTCTTTTCCCCGCGCATCCTCCGCCTCTTCTTTTTTTTGCAAAATGCTGACTTTTTGATTTGCAATCTCGTCCAATCTTTTTTGTATTTCGATCAATCTTTGCTCTATCGCTTCAAGCGCTTTCCTGAAATCCCCATCCAGTTTTTCTCTTCTGCCGGAAAGAGCGCTTCGGGCGGTCTGCAGCTGCGTTCTTTGCTGTTCAAGATCAGCGCGTTTTGAAGAAGTTTCGGTTTTAAAATCGCCGAGTTTTTTATGTTCCGCGTCTATACCTCCGTTTATATTTTCCGCCGCGGCCAACACTTTTTTCATGGCGTTTTCAAGCTCTTCAACTCTTTTTTTATTTTTATCAACAGTCTCTTTGTATTTTTTCCTTATTGATTCAAGCGCTTTGTTGGCTGTTTTTTTGGCTTCGCTGTCTTTAAATTTGCTAACCGCCCAATCAATAAGATTTCCCATTCGCCCCTCTTCAATCGCGGCTTGAATATCTCCTTGAACCTCATCAAATTCCCCGTAAACAGCTTGGATTTCATTTATAAATTTTGTTTCAACATCGCCCAATTTTCCGTACGCGTTAAATATTTTTTCCGGAGACGATAAATCAAGCTCCCCTATTTCAGAAGTTTTTTCCACGGCTTTTGAAGCTTTCGCATCCGCTTTTTCAAGTCGTTGCGCTTGGCGCGTTTCTTTTTCATGCTGCGCTGCAACTTCAGGCCGCTCATCTTTATCTTCCCCGGACACTTCAACGCCCAATCCCAATCTGCCGCGTTTGGACTTTGAAACAAGTTTCGCTTTTTCTTCTGCGTCTTCGCGCAATCTGTCCGCACCAATCTCCGAAGTTTCAACTAAAGATCCCGCAGCCTCCTGCGAAAATCTCTCAGCCTCCTTCGGCCTCGACGGACCTTTTTGTACTTCAGGATTTTCTGCACCCATTTGTTTTTATTTTCAGACGGCGCCAACCGTCATTTATTTATAAATTATAGCAGATTTTTAGCTTAATTTCAACCTCCTTAACACAAAAACCCCAATCTGATACTATGAGAGAGCTTCTACGGAGGGATCGCATAGCGGCCTAGTGCGTTCGCTTGGAGAGCGAATACGCCCGAAAGGGCGTCCAGGGTTCAAATCCCTGTCCCTCCGCCAACACGCACGCATCCGGCGGCGAAGGAAAATTTGCCCGCGCATATAAACAAGTCGTCGCGAACACACCGTTCATCAAAGGCAAACGCAGGCGTATAGAAAAAAACAAACGACACCTTACGCAACTAAAATGGAAATCCTATATTTCATCATAGCGCTTCTAATCGCAATCACAATCCACGAATTCGCTCACGCATGGAGCGCAGATCAGCTTGGCGATCCGACTCCTCGCGCAGCCGGAAGACTAACCTTAAATCCGCTCAAACATCTCGATCTTCTCGGCACAATAATGCTTTTTCTGGTTCATTTTGGATGGGGAAAACCCGTGCCTATAAATCCGCGTTATTTCAAAAAACCTCTGCAATATTCAGCTTTAACTGCGCTGGCCGGACCTGCGGCGAATTTTTTAACGGCTCTTGCGATTACGATTTTTCTAAAATACACATGGATATTTTTGCCTGATTTTATTTATACGATCTTGATGATTATATTTGAAATAAATTTGGTTCTGGGAGCTTTCAATTTACTTCCCCTCCCGCCCTTGGACGGTTCAAAAATTCTTGGGCTTTTTGTCCCGTATAAATACAGCCATTGGTATTTAAAATATCTTTCGATCGGACCGATTTATTTTGTGATTTTTGTCGCGGCTGATTATCTTTTGGTCGAGAAATGGTTCGGATTTTCGATTTTCGGATATTTGGTAAACATTGTATACGGCTATCTTCATACTTTGCTTTTTCTCGGCGCTTAACGCCTGATGGCGCTTGATAGAACCGTTTATCTATTGACATTACATCCGCCTGAGCAATAATTAAATTGCTCTTTCTTGTTCGTAAAAAACCCAAAATACTCTCTCACAAACACATTAAGGGGTTTCGATATCTGACTTCGCCGTGGCGTTGTCGTGAGATTCCCCACCTCTTTCAACCGAGGGTGTAGTATTAGGGTCGATATACGGCAAAAAGGAGCTTTTTTAATGTTCAAACGCTTAATAAGTTTGAAAGGTCGCGCTTAAACCTTTACAATTACCTTTGTTATTTAACAATCCGCCGTTGTAGCTCAGTCGGTAGAGCAACCCCATGGTAAGGGGTAGGTCGCCGGTTCGATTCCGGCCAACGGCTCCAGAAACGCGCTGTTAAAATTCTCAGGAGAGGTGTCTGAGTGGTTGAAAGAGCCGCTCTCGAAAAGCGGTATACTCGCAAGAGTATCGTGGGTTCAAATCCCACCCTCTCCGCCACGCCGCAGGCGGCATTTTTGGAATTCGGATTTTGGAATTTTACCCCTAGACCGCAAACGGATTAAAATTCGTCTTCCTGTCATAATAATCCTCCTGTTCGCGCTTTTTCAAAAATCCTGTAACCGCATAGGTGATCGGCGTAAATAAAACCTCAACCGCCACCTTAAAAATATAATTGGAAACGATAATCTGCAGCAATAAATCGGAGCCGAATTCGGCAACTCCCAAAAAAGCGATTAAAACGAACAACAAAGTGTCAACACCCTCCCCTATCAATGTTGACCCAATCGTTCTCATCCATAAAAATCTGCCGTTCATCCAAACTTTCATTTTCGCCAAAGAATAAGAATTTGAAAATTCTCCGGCAAAAAACGCGCATATCGAAGCAACGACAATCCGCGGCGTTAAGCCCAAAATTTGGTCATACGCTTCCTGGCCGCTCCAATCCGGCGCAGGAGTCAATTTTCCGACGATGATAAAAACAACCGCCGCGAGCAAAATCATCGCGAATCCGGTCCAGATCACTTTCCGCGACGCAGAGTACCCGTAAACTTCCGTCAAAATATCGCCGAAAATATAACTTAACGGAAATAAGATCGTGCCGCCGTCAAAAGTAAAAGGCCCAAGAACCAAAATTTTGCTAGACGCAACATTCGAAACCAATAAAACCGTCACAAAAAATGCGGTAATGAAAGTTAAATATTTGTATTGTTTTTCCATATATGAATTAGTTTAGTATAGTATGATTATATACTAAAATATAAACATGCTAAACAATACTCTCCTCCAAAAAATCACAAACAAAGTGCCGATAGTCAAAATTTCGGGAACAATAGCGGACGCGCGCAAATATATAAAAGAAAACATCAG
>CAZNCD010000052.1:0-6155 GCA_964571575.1 uncultured Candidatus Peribacteria bacterium | reverse complement strand
AATCTTAAACCCGTTATTATTCACGAGAAAAGTTATATTTTTTTCATCATATTTATGGGAATAGTATGTAAATATTCTCTCATTGGTTTTAAAATTTATCTCACGGCCAAGATACTTGATTGTTTTATCTTTTTTAAAGGTAAAAAAGTACTCAATGGTATTAAGCTGCGGATACAATTTATTTTTCCCGAATTCTATCTCGATAATACCGTCTGATCTTTTCAGCTCGCTTTTCATAATTGCGCCAAACGACAACTCTTGAAGAGCTTTTGTGTTATAAGCGCTTAGAATTTCGCCTATATCCAGAATTTTTCCTTTTTCTAAAATTTGTACAGCGAATAAAAGGTAATCATTTTTATCCATACTCCTCCGTATCAAATTCAAGGTGCTTACTTGATCGAGATTCCCCAGCGTATTGCCTAAAATGCTAATCAAATTACTGCTGCCGGTTTGTTTTCGTATTTTCGGCGCCAATTTCTCTAAATGCTCAAAATCGCCGATATAAGCGGTTTTTTCAACAAAAACTTTACGCAATGTCTTAAACCCAGCCTTAACCATATGCGGACTGACATCAATGGTGAAATATCGCATGGAACAATTTTTCAAAAATGAATTTAAAATCATTTTATCTTTCTCGCCGTTGCCGATGCCCAAACTCACTAAATTTTTAACACGGGGATTGACCAATTTAATTATTTCCGGAAGATTGGCGTTCAAAAGATTGATTTCAAGCGGCCAGTTGATGTATTCGGAGTTTTTGCAAACATTCAGCCAATTTTGAGTTTCTTTCCTGCCCCAATACTGGAATTTTGTGGGAATGCTGCGGTGGCGCAAAGAAGCCAGAAATTCTTCATTATTTTTTTTATTCGTATCCAGTATGTGTATTTTATCGCGCATATTAAATTTATTAAGATTTATTTTTTACGTATATTAATTACTCCGTCAATCTGTTCGATCGCCGAGAATATATCTAGCAGTTGATTAAAATTTTTGATTTCAAGAATTATCTCCATTGTATCGCCTGTGGATTTTAACTTATTTCCGGTTGTTTTGATTGAAACTTTGGCAATGTTTACGCGGAATTTTGATATCGAAGCCGCAATATCTCTAAAAAGACCAACCCGATCTTTATAATTTATTACAACCTCGACGGGATATAAAGCGTGCGTTTTTTTCTTAAACTGCCGCAAACTTTTAATACCGCCCGCAAGTATTTCCTTTTCGGAAAATAAAATGTTGATAATTTCTTTTGGCAATACTTCGCCTCGGCCAACCATAATCAATAATTGTTTTAGATTTTTAACTTTGAATCTTTCTAAAGCTTTTTTGATTTTTTCCCCGGAGACTTTCGAAAGTTTTATATTATAAAAACGCATCAACTCCGCCTCGAGTAATTTTTCACCCGCTTTGCAACATTCCTCATCGCTTTCTTTTTTAAAATAAGATTTGATATGATGTTTGGCATCCGCGGTTTTTACCAGATTAAGCCACTCCAAGCGAGGGCGGTTTTTCTTTGAAGTGATGATTTCTACAGTATCTCCCGTATGCAATTGCGTGCTTATTGGCAGGGTCGTGCCGTTAATTTTAGTCTTCACGGCGCGATTTCCTATATCCGCATGAACAATATAAGCGAAATCAAGCGCTGTCGCTCCCTGCGGCAAATCAATAATGTCTCCTTTTGGCGTAAAAACAAAAATTCTATTTTGGAAAATATCCATTTTAAGGTCTTTGAGAAAATTTTCATGAAGCGAAACTTCATCTCCTATCTCGAGAATTTTATACAACCATTTTGTTTTCTCTTTCATAATTTCCGATGCTTTGACCGGATTTTTCTTGGATATTTTATAGATATCAGATAATATCCCAAATTCATTGATTTTGTGCATTTTAGATGTTTTAATCTGAAATTCCGTGATAACGCCGTTAACTCCAAAAACAGTGGTATGAATGCCTTGATAGCCATTTGCTTTTGGAATCGCAATATAATCCCTGACCTTATTATATTTTGGCTTGAATAAGCCATGTAAAATCCCCAAAGTCATATAGCAATCCTGTATTTTCGAAACAATGATATAAAAACACAAAATTCTTAAATTTCCATTTCCACCTTCATTGTTGGCGAGCTCTTGGTGATAGGAAAATATACTTTTCTTTTGCGCCTCAATTTTTGCGCGAAGCTTGTTTTTCTTTAATCCATTTTGGATAATTTCGATTGTCTTTTCTTCAACCTCTTTCAATTCCGCTTGATACCGCTGGTATCCGTCTTTAATTTTATTGTACTGAGCCGGTTTTGAATATTTAAAACAAAAGTCTTCTAACTTACTCTTTACCGCCCATATTCCGAGCAAATTCGCGATTGGTATATATATATCAAACGTCTCATTCGCGAATTTTATGCGTCGCTTGGCCGGGAAACAATCCGCAGTTTCCATATTATGCAATCTGTCGGCGAGTTTAATCAGAATGACTCTCAAATCTTCTTTGCTCAGTTTGAAAAATTTCTTCAAAGATTCAATTTTACGGGCTAAAGTGTTGTATGGATATTGCGCTTTATCAAGTTTGGTAACGCCGTTTACCAAAAATGCTATTCTGGACCCGAATTTTCTTTCTATATCTTTAATGGTGCATTTTGTGTCTTCCAAAACATCATGCAATAAAGCCGCGATTAATATATCTTCATCGGCATAAAAATGCGTTAACAGTTCCGCGACAGAATCGGGATGCGAAAAATACGAATGTCCATCAAGCCGTTTTTGACCGCAATGAGCTTTTTTAGCAAAATTATAAGCATTTTTTAAACGCGCTTCGTTAATATGAGGCAAATAGGACTTTGCTTTTTCGAGGATAACAGAAAAACTCATAATGGTTTTTCTTAGAGCTTTAGTATATCAATGAGTTTTATTAAAATAAAGTACAAAATGATTTATCATAAATATATTCCAAAAATGGAGCTAACCGTCCCATTTTGGGCGGGTGGTTGTATGAAAAAATGGAGCCGCCTCCGGGAATCGAACCCGGGACCTCTACTTTACGAAAGTATTGCTCTACCGGCTGAGCTAAGGCGGCAAGAAGCAATTTTATTTTATAGTAAAAATTGCCGCTGCGCTATTTGAATAAAGAGACCTGTGCGAGCTCGACCGTTTTTAACGCAAAATCCGGAATAATGCATTTCCTTCCGCAAACGCGTCTTACAGCCCGCCGCAAAATTGAATTTTTCTTTTTGTGCATCGGTTTAAACATAATTTTATTTATATACCCTGCGCCGCGTACAAGGGCGCTTTGGGCGTGTTATTTATATTTACGAATTATTCCGGTTACAACCCCCTGGATTTGCAAGTCCGCACGCGGAATTAAGTCCTGATAATCCGGATTTTCGGCCTTCAAATAAAATCTATTGCCTTTTTTGACAAGCCTTTTCAGGGTGTTTTCATTATCAATCAACGCGACAACAATATCATTGACCCGCGGCTCAATTTCGTTGCACGCAATTGCCATATCGCCGTCCATAATTCCGGCATTAATCATACTTTCGCCTTTTATGTATAACAAAAACGAACCGGTTTTTTTATAAACCAAATCTTCGCCGACATTTATATGACCGCTGACATATTCATCAGTCATAACGGGTCCGCCTGCGGGGATCATGCCCAAAACGGGGAGAGACAGGCTTTCGCTGGAAAATTTTCCGCGTACCGTTTCAAGCATTTTTATTCCTCGCGCGGTACCATCTTTTTGGATGTAGCCTTTTTCTTCAAGACCGTGAAGCATTTTCAATATGCTGTTATCGGATTTGACCCTCATGCGGCCGCGCATTTCGCGCAGGGTGGGCGAACGGCCGTTTGAGATTTGATATTCCTCAATGAAACCGAGAAGAATTTGCTGTTTTTTGGTGGCAGCGCCGGTTTGATGCATTTTTGAGACATTAACCATGGTAAAATTTGTTATACGGCAATTATAGGTGAGCATATACTCACCTGTCAACAGAATCGGAATCCGTAAAGCGAATGCAGATTTGCTTCACCGCCGGAGACGGAATAATAAAACAGCTTGTATAAACCAAAAAATTAGTACATACCCGCGCCGGATTGGTTAAAAAATATACTGGACAAAAAATTAAAATCATTTTTAAAAACTGCGCGCCGTTATTACACGTCCTGTTATGCGCGGCTATTTATTTTAAATCTGACCGCATTAAATCCGAAACAATGAAATTTTTCCCGCAATGGCCAATCGATTATATTTTGCCGCTACGATATTATATTCAACGGCCGTGTGATGAATCGCCTCGTGATTTTTAAAAAAATCATTTTTCAATTCCAAAAAATTCAAATCATGCGACATGCGCCGGTTCTTCACGCCGAAATCGATAAGTCTTTTTATCGCAAAATCCAATTCAGCCATATTTTCATCGCCGGAATTCGCATAAAAACTTTTTCGCACGCGCAAAACTTCATCTATAAATTTTTTCTCCTTCAAATTTGAAATATATTGCCGCGCCGTTTCCGCTAAAAGAGGAACCATATCGCGTTTTTTGCCGGAAACAACGGATAATTCAAGCAATTTTTCATTCGCGCGGTTTCTCAAATTCATCGCATATACATAAACAAAAATGATAAAAACAAGAACCGCCAGTACAGCAATCAATATGTATAAAATTTCATTCGCCATAAGATTCGCCGTAAGCACTTTCCTGTTCAATTGTAGTCATTTTTTCATCTTCGCCAATGGAAAATCCGGAATTTGGAGGAGATTGCGGGGGAGAAAACTGAGGAGGTTGTTGCTGGTTCGTCGATATTATGGATTTATGCACTCTTTTTTTCAAGAAATCTTCTTTTGCCCGGATGAGCGCTCTAAAATGAAATTCAACATTCGGGACATTGGATAAAATCATTATAGCCGATGAAGAAGAAAAAGTTACAACAATATTTCCGTAGCGCAGCAAGTTTCGTACAATTCCATCTTGGCGTTTTTTAACGTCTTGAATGGTCCCAAGTCCGGCCGTTTCTTTTAAATCATAAGTATAAACGGTTTTGGATAAAGCGAGGATGCGGCTGTCGGTCAATACGCAGATGGTCAAAAAATGTTCAAACATTCTCATGAAAAACCAGTGTATATAAGCTAAAAAAGCGGAACATGAAGCGATCACTGTCAAATAACGCACCGGCGCGCTGAATGTTTTAAACCCAACTAAAAGCATCGCAACGACAAATATAATCGCAAGAATACACACACTGACGAATGTAGACACAATCGGGAGTAGAACAATCCAATGCTTTCTGAAAAATAAAATAAAATTTTCATCAGAAGTTTGTCCCTTAAAAAATTTATCCTTGTTGTCCGCGATTATATTTTCCATTTTTTACTGCGTTAGCGGCAAACTTGTTTACATCGTCAAATAAGTCAAAATCAGAGAAGCGGCGGCAATCAATAGAACCGATAATATATAAATAAACATCAATTGTTGTATTGAAATACGTTTAAAAAGAAGCGTGTATTTTGATTCCGGCAATGGAAATTTTTTAACATACACAATATACAAACGCCATATGGATACGAGCGCGAATCCTATTGAAATGATGTTTAAAGCGATAATTATTGCCAGCAGCACCATAGACATTTTGGGTTAGTTGATAAAAATTCCCCACTTGTCATCTTCGATGCGGCCAACCCCTCTTAATAAATAACCCTTTTTAATATATAAGTCAAGTGCACGAAGATTTGCAACATAGGTTTAATGGCTGTAAGAAAGCAAAATTTTAGCGATCTTACGCGCAGAGTTTCCGCACAATCCGCCAAACGCCTTGCCGGAGGTCGACATTTTCTCTAGTTTTTTTTCATCATTAATAAGCGCGATTATCTTTTGCGCCAATTCATATTCAAATTTTTCATTCTGATAAACAATTTCGCTCGCGCCGATAGATTGCATATAAGTTGCATTTGCAATTTGTTCGCCGCGGCTGGCTTTTTTACCAAGCGGAATTAAAATACTTGGTTTGTGATTCGCCGCGATTTCCGCGATCGCGCTTGCGCCCGCCCTGCTCACAACAAGTGAACTCTGCGCGTAAAAATCAAACAATTCCTCGTCCGCGTGTTCAATTTGTTTGTAATTATCAAGTTTTTTGCTGATTGATTTTATTCCGGTTTTTCCTTTGCCG
>CAZNCD010000051.1:0-6220 GCA_964571575.1 uncultured Candidatus Peribacteria bacterium | reverse complement strand
AACTAAAATGTCAAAAAATACCGATATGAATTTCACCAAAAAATAAATACTCATGACAAAATTCTAACAGGGAACGGGGACGGAGGCAATTTTTATCTGCGTATCTTTCTTCGAACCAAAAATGCACCTGCCGCTCCAAATCCGCTTATTAGAAATATAATTACGCTGGCCGGACCCGTTTCCGTCACATAGATGTCTTCTTCCTCAAAAAGCGCGTCATCAAGCAAACTTTCATCGATCGGAGCTCCAAAAGGAATCGGGTCTGCATTTTCCGAAGGGACCGAACTTGCGATAGCGCTTGGATTTTGACTGTCGTTACCGTCTTTATTTATGGCTTTAACGGCAAAATACAGCATTGTATCGTTTGGAAGATTTGGAATATACCATGTCGGAGAAGCGTCAAAAGTATCAACGACATTCGTCATTGATTTTGTATCAACTCCGAAATAAATTCTATAGTGATCAATCCCAACGACATCGGTCGCCGGATTCCAAACAAGAGTCACTCTCCCATTGCCCGGAAACGCTTTCAAACCGGTAACATCGAAAGGTTTAAGCGCGCTGGCATCCGTTACATTAAAAGATTTTTGATTTTTATAAGAAGATTCATTGTTTAATGAATCTGTAAGTAAAATATCGATATTGTACGTTCCGGATGCCGGAGGAGCCTGAAATGAACCTTGGTATGTCCCGGGTTTGCCGTCAACCGGCTGAAGTTCGACTGTTTCTTTTCCGCCTATCAAAATCGCAACACGTACCATGTTTGCTTCGGTAACAATCGTAATAACAACAGGCGAGCCTTTTGATATATCTTTTTCAGGAAGCAAAATTACGGAATCTATCGCCGCGGGAGTCGTATCTATTTCAAGGTTGATCTTATTTGAGATTCCAAGTATCACACCTTTATCGTTTACAGAGGCACCGTAAATCACATGTATCCCGTCCGACAGAGGAGGCGTTGTGAACGAAAATGCTCCACTTGCGTCTGAAGCGATTTGTCCGATTTCTTCATTATTATCAAAAATTTTCGCGTCGGAACCCGGCATGCCTGTTCCGGAAACAACATGCGTGTTGACATTATATTTTCCAGCAACAGGATTAGTTATCATGACATTTGTATCGGGCTGCGGAGCTACGCCGGCGGAGCCGTCAACCGTCAAAATCACTTCGCCTTTAACCTCCGGATTTTTGAGATCCGTTGCCTGAATTTTGAATGTGCCGGATTTCTTAAAAGTCATTGCATTTGCAAATGTGTGTTTTCCCATATCAACGGCGGAAAACATATAATCATCCGGTAAAACAATGTCATTTGAATTATCTCCATCCGCGGAAAAATGCATTGTTCCGGTGTAATTGCTTACGGTCGCGCCTTTTGAATCAACCGCGGAAAGCGAAAAGGTTACAACTGAACTTATATTTAATTGATCCGGAATATCTTCAAATTTAAACATATAAACGGGATCCGTACTCTGCGCGTTTTGCTGCGCCACCAAAATTTCCGGTCCAAAAACATTCGCAAACAAATCTTCATTCCCACCAACAGCTCCAATAGATCCGCCGGAATATAAAACGGAAGCTCTTTTGTTTAAAACGATTTTGCTAGTCGCGTCATAAATCGAATAAACCGAAATTCCGCTTGTATTGGAGTTGACTTTAAACATAACGGACCCATTTGCGTTTGTGTAATCCCGTGTAGAAAAAGATTCAATTTTGTCGGAAGTTCTGCTTGATATAACATTTATTTGATGATTTTCAATCGGGTTGTCGTATTGATCCGTCAAGGTAACATTTAAAGTCGCGTAATCATTGTTATTTGGTCTTAAAGTTTGTTTGTCTATTAAAACATTCGAAGCTGTCGGCGAAACTTGGTCAGGATAAACTTTAAATGTGTTTTTTCTTCCGGTTACTCCGTTGTCTTTCAAGGTTACGCTTAAAAAATATACACCGGCCTTTTTAGCGTGAAGACCGTCAAACCTAAATTCACTGTATCCGCTTGAATCCGTTGTTTGGTTGAATATCAAACGTGTGCCATTCGGTCTGTCCAAATTCACGATTAAATCCGTATCCGGCAAAGTGCGGGAAGTTTTAACCGTTGTATCAAATCCCGCGATCGTATCGGTCGCCCACGCTTCAGGCGCGTTTATATTTGCGCTATAAGCTATGGCATAGTTTATGTTGGCCCCAAGAAACAATGTCAATGCAAGAATTGCGAAAAGTATTTTTCCCGTCACGCGCGAATTCTTTTTATCTGTTCGCGCAAAATTGTTTTTCATTTTCATTTTTGTTTTCATGCGCGAATTCATTATCTCTATCCGCGCAAATTTTATTTTTATTTTATCAAATAATTATACCTCAAAAACCGATTTTCCTCAATGCTGTATAGCTCGACAAAAATACATCTTATTATATAATTAGCATAGCGTCTCCGAAACTGTAAAAGCGGTATTTTTGCTTTTTAGCCTCATCGTAAGCGCTTCTAACGAAGTTACGGCCTGCGAAAGCGCTCACAAGCATAATCAGAGTGCTTTTTGGAAGATGAAAATTTGTGATCATTCCATCGACGAATTTCCATTCATAACCCGGGTATATGAAAATGTCGGTTTCACCGGACTGCGGTCGCAGCTTACCGCGGCTATCCGCGCAAGTTTCCAGAACGCGCACCGAGGTTGTGCCAACAGCAATAATCTTTTTCCCGGCGGCTTTTGCTTTATTTAAAAAATCAACCTCGCGACTGCCTAACGTAAAATATTCGGAATGCATCTTATGATCTTGTATGCGTTCAACTTTAACAGGTTGGAACGTGCCGAGTCCCACATGCAAAGTCACAAACGCGGTTTCAACGCCTTTATCGCATAATTTTTTGAACAATTGTGGCGTAAAATGCAAACCTGCTGTTGGAGCGGCGGCGCTTCCGGCGTAACGCGCGTAAATCGTTTGATAATCATTCGCACTCGCTTTTGTCCCGGCTAAATACGGTGGAAAGGGGATTGAACCTGTTTTTTCGATATTTCCTTTAAATTTTATCAAACGGGTACCAACGTCCAAAACCTCCGAAACACGACCAAAAACTCCTTTTTTAACGCAAAATTCCGCCCCGGAGCGAAATTTTCTGCCAGGCTGCACCAAACATTCAAAAACATTGCTGCGCAATTTTTTCAGAAGCAAAATCTCGCATTTAACGCCGCCAATATCAAAATTTACCCGTGCCGGAATCACTTTTGAATTATTAAAAACAAGCACGGTATCCCCGCCAAATCTTTCCTCCAAAATTTTCGGTAATTCAAAAAACCGCTTATGTGAAACCGTCTGCCTTTTTCTACCCAAAACCATCAACCGCGAACTATCCCTCGGCCGTACAGGTTCTTGCGCAATAAAACTTTTCGGCAAAACATAATCAAAATCTCCAATTTTCATGCGCCGATTATAAATCCTTATGCCATTCCGTATCAAGCGACACCTCGGTCTGCTGAACTTTTTGATCACCGACATATTGCATGACAATCAAAGTCATGTCATCCGCCGGTTGAATGTCGCCTATGAATTTTTTAATATCAAGCGCGGTGTGATAACTGACTCCGTCCGGAGAATACTGCGCGGCGTATCTTTCTATGCTTTCCTGCAAACGAAGCAAAGAAAACATCTCGCCGACCGAATTTTTTGCCTCTGTGATGCCGTCGGAATACAAAACCACAAAATCACCGACTTCAAGCGGAATTTCCGATTCAACTATTAATTTTGAATTATCCGGCACCATGCCGATTGCGACGCCGCCTGTTTTGATTGCGGTGCATCTTCCTAGCGAAGGTTTATAAACAATAATATGTTCATGTCCCGCGCCAGCATACGTTAATTTTTTATTTTCAAAATCCCATTTCAACATCACAAGCGTCATAAACATATTTGAAGAGATTCTCTTTTTGATCTGCGCGTTTAAATTAATCATAATGCTTTTCATATCATCGGTTGTGATTGAATAAGATTCGAGAAAAGCGTGAGACATCGTCATAATTAACGCGGCGGGAACACCATGTCCCGTGGCATCGCCAAGATAAATAAACGCGTGTTTTTTGAAAATAAGAAAATCAAAATTATCTCCGCCTACTTCGGTCGCAAGAGAAGCTTTTGCGGAAACAAGCAAGCCCGGCAAAGCAGGAGCTTTTTGCGGAAGCATATCTCTTTGAAGTTTGTTTGCGAGCGATAATTCGTGCGTCATTCTTTCATTTTCACTGATTTGTGAACTGAGTTTTGCGATGCTTGACGTCACTTCGTTAAAAAAATATTCCAAAACCCCCATTTCATCACGTCTCGCAATCGTAAATCTTTTGTAAGGCCTTGCGGTGAGCAAAAGATGAATTTGTTTCATTATTTCGCCCAAAGGTTTGGCAAATACAAAATGCATAATTAAAACAGCATATATAAAAGTTAAAACCAAAACGCCTCCTGCCAAATAAATCCACGAAAAATTAACGATTAAAAATTTAAAATAAAAATAGTCGGAAGCGATAATGCCGCCAACAACAAGCCAAAAAACCAATAAATACAGGAAAAATTTTGTTGTTATGCTTTTAATCATTCGTCGATATTATTACGGTTCCAAAAGGAGGGATGTACGGCATAGGCGATAAATTTCTTTTTTTAAGAATAGCATCAATCTTCAGCATATCGCTAGTGGAATTTAACAAATTATAGCAATAACGCAGCTCTAAAAGCTCTTCCTTGGGCATATCGTTAAGATTGCGATGTTTTACGGCATGAAAAATCATATGAATTTTATACGAAGCGGCATGATAGATATCGTTGCTTATCATTGTTTTATATCGTTCCGGTATTTCATTTATCAATTGGACCAATCGGTGCGAAAGTGGATGGGAATAATCCTTTATGATATTGATAATAAATTTAATATGGTCTCCGACGCCGAATTTAAACAATGCTATTGCGATGTGGGCTTTAACATCATCGTTTTTCTCTTTTGCGAAAATCGAAGAAAGTTTGTCTTTAAAATCTTCAATCCCGATTTCTCCTATTGCGTAAATGGCGTAAATTCTCCGGGATTTTTTATTTGATTTTAACATCTCGCCGACGATTTTTTTTATTTGCAATCTGTATTTTGGGAATTGCCATAAAGCTATCGCGGCGCTGTAAACAAGCCTGTCATCCGGCGATTCAAGATAAGACTCCAATAGTTCACCAAGTGAAACGTCATGGAGATTTCTAAGAGATCTCATTGTGCCGGCGAGAACAACTCCAATCTCGTTTTGAAAAATATCGACTATAAAATCCGTTACGGTATGACCTCCAAATGCAATAATAACGTTCAAAAGCAAAATTCTGATTTCCTCATCCGATTCTTTCCAGAAAGCGGATTTAAACGCCTCGATTACTTTTAGCTTTGAAAATTCATTGTTTTTAAAATAACCGGCAAATTGAAAATTTTTGACGGTTTCAACAGCCGCGATTCTTATTTCTTTTTTCGGATGAGAAATAAAATTTATAACCTCCGGAAGTCCGTCGAAATATTTCATCTCCGAAATCACGTTCAAGGCTTTTATTTTTAGAAGATCATGTTCATCCGAATCATTTAAACACTTGACTAAAACCGGAGCGATTTCCCCGTGTCCTCTTTGCATTAAAATATCCGCGGATTTAAGCCTTTCGTCTATATTCTCGGTTTTACACAAAAAAGCAGCAACGGCATTATTCGTATATAGAGAATGAGCCCTTGAAATAACCAAAAAATCAATAATTATAATCACAAACATAATACATATGATCACCAGATCCAAAAAAATATGTGAAACAAAAAGCTGAGTGAAAATCAAAAGCGCCGCGCCTATCATTGTTCCAAGCGGTCTTATCATGCCGTCTATCATTTGTCTTATCTCTTCGCTCTCTTCCTCCCGAAAAGCGTAATACGAAGCTTGATATGAATTTCTTGATACGACGCTTGTTATTTCGGAGCTGATTTTTGATAAAACGGCGGAATAAAATCCGGATCTCATTATTAAACCGGCAAGATTAAGAAGCATAACAGCCGGATAAAGAACCATGCTCCCGATAATTCCAAGAATTCCTATAATCCTTCCGCCAATCGATACTTGCATCAAAAGCGCCGCGCTTCCAATAATCAATTGCAAAAGACCGAATGTGTTTGCATACGCGTTTTCGATTCCGATTGTAGCTTCGGGAAATTCCGCGTGACTCATTGAGAAATTGGCAA
>CAZNCD010000050.1:0-6266 GCA_964571575.1 uncultured Candidatus Peribacteria bacterium | reverse complement strand
TGGATGTTTATAAATACGCTGACAACGCGTGGCAAAAAATCGAATCGTCTCCAAAAATAGATTGTTCGGAAATCACGGATTCCATTATGGCTCCGGGAGAAACATACACGGTATCTTATGACAAATGGAACCACAGTCTTTTTGGAGAAATCGAAAAATACAAAATATCTCTTACCGCAAAAATCGGGAGTGCGGAAAAAACATTTGAATCAAACGAATTTCAGATCACGCCTCAAGGACTTTGGAGAAAACTTTGGAATAATTTCTTTTATAATCCCATATATAACACGTTAATCGCGATCACGAACATTCTTCTATACAAAGATTTTGGCTTCGCGATAATAATACTGACAATAATAGTCAGATTTTTGCTGTATATTCCGTCACACAAAGCGCTGGAATCGCAAAAAAGAATGCAGGAAATACAACCGGAAATCGATCGTCTGAAAGAAAAACACAAAGGAAACCAACAGTTAATCGGTCAGGAAACAATGCGCATTTTCAAAGAAAACAAAGTAAATCCTTTTGGGAGCTGTCTACCGATTTTGATCCAATTTCCATTTTTAATAGCGATTTTTTACGTGGTTCAAAACGGATTAAATGTCGATAATTCATATATGATTTATGGCTTTCTGAAAGGCGTAACGCTAGATAATATAAACGTAATGTTTCTTGGAATTTTGGATCTTACAAAAAAGAACGCTTACGTTCTCCCGGTTATTATCGGGGGACTTCAGTTTTTACAAATGAAATTGTCATTCATAAAGAAAAAGCCGGAAGAAAAATCAAAATCCGAGGCGCAAAGCGTCAACAAAATGATGACGTATTTTATGCCGGTTATGATAGCTATATTCACGGCTTCGGTGCCGGCCGGCGTTGGACTTTATTGGGGCGCTTCAACATTATTCAGCATCGGACAACAGCATCTTGTGAACAAAAAGAAGTCTTCGGAACCAACCGTAAAAGTAATCACCAAATAACACGCCGTTCGCCGCAAGGCTCAACGGGCGCATATAAATAAATCGTCGCGAACACGCCGTTCAGCGGAGCTGAACACAGGCGCATAGAAACAAGTTATCGCGAACACGCCGTTCAGCGGACAGACCGTTTCGCACAGCGAAACACAGGTCTATGAAAATAAACCGTCGCGAAGCGACACCACAGGCGCTATAAAAAAGAAATAAGCGACATCAACACATCAACATATGAACATTGAAGATTTATTAAAAGAAACTCTCGCGGAACTCTTGAAGTTTTTTTCCGAATCGGATGCGCAAATTGACGTAACGACCGATCAAAACACATATAAAATAAATGTGTCCGGCCTCAAAAATGCCGCGATGCTTATTGGATATCACGGTGAAAATTTGCACGCGCTTCAGCACATTTTTAAAACCATTGCTCACAAAAAATCAGACCAACATGAATTAAGTATTATTCTGGATATCGACAATTATAAAAAAGAGCATGAAAATAATATAATCAGTCTTGCCGAAAGAAAAGTTGAAATTTTGCGAAAAACCAAAAAAATTCAAATACTTCCTCCGATGCCCGCATATCTGCGAAGAATAATACATATACATTTCGTACAGGATAAATTTAATGACGTCCAAACCGAGAGCGTCGGTGAATTTGATCACAGACAAATAACGCTAAAACTGAAAAAATAACATAAATCATGAGACATAAGACAATAAGATTTATAGCCGCTGTTTTAATATTGGAAACGTGTATTTTTGGCATAGCGCGGGCGCAAGGCGTTTATACCGGAGAAGTTTCCGCGGAAACGGCATCGGACGCGAAAACGCTTCAACGGGAACAAGCCATATTTAAAGACGTACCCGAAGGAAACAATTATTTCACCGCCGTGCAATATATGAAAAAGGCGGAGCTGATTGACGATTCCGGAGAATATTTTGATCCCGGAAAACAAATTTCAAGGGCCGAAGCGATTTATTATATTTTTAAAATAATTCTCGGATATGAACCGGAAAAAAAACTGCTAACGCAAAAACCGTTTAATGATGTTCCGAAAGATGGTGTTTTAACTCCTTACATAACAAAAGCGATTGAATTAAAAATCATAAACGGATATCCAAATAATCTGTTCAAACCCCAAAAAAAAGTGATTCTCGCCGAAACCGTTAAAATGACTCTTGAAACGGAAAGGCTCATAAATTCTTCAATAACGTTCGAAAAACCGGCGGAAAACGTATTCACGGATGTTCCGGCAAATGTATGGTTTAGCGAACACGCCAAGACGGCAAAAGATAAAAGAATAATAAAATTCGACAGAGACGATAAAATGGAACCGTCGCAAATCGTCACAAAAGGATATTTAACGGAAATTCTTTATAGACTTCTCCGCTCACGCGAGAGAATAATGTTTGGAATCGCAAGTTTTTACGGAGGAAAATTCAACGGCAGAAAAACGTCTTCCGGAGATGTTTTTTCAAGCAATTTACTTACAGCGGCACACAGAACACTTCCATTCGGCACAAAAATCCGCGTTACAAATTTGCGCAATTCAAAATCCGTTGACGTCGTTGTAAACGATCGTGGACCGTACACGAAAAATTTCACACTGGATTTGTCGGAAAGCGCGTTTGCAACAATTGCTCCTCTTTCAAACGGCGTAATTCCAATCGAATATAAAATCATGGAATAATGGAAAGAAAAATAATCACATCGCGGCAGCCGCTCTCGATCGAAATCAAAAAAACAATCATATATCTTTTAATAACTTTAAGCGTAATAATCATCGGATTAAGTGCGTATTTTCTTATGCAGACGGGCGCAATAACACAAAGCGGATATGTTCTCAAACAACTGCAGCTTGAAAACGAAAATTTGCGTCAGGAAAACGAAAAACTGGATGAAGGCCTCACAAAAAAGATGTCTTTCCCTTCGGTTGAAAAAAATCCGGTGTTGAAAAAAATGGCCGAACCGGAAAAAAAGATCTACGCAAAATAGAATCTTTCTCCGCGTTGACTTAACCGATAAAATATCTATACTGTATTTCGTAATTCAGGTTCTTTTCGGCGCCATCGTCTAGTGGTTAGGACATCAGGTTTTCATCCTGAGAACTGGGGTTCGATTCCCCATGGCGCTACCAACGCGCCGTTCGCCACAAGGCTCAACAGGCGTATATAAACAAATTGTTGCGAAGCAGCTCCAATACGCCCGTAGCGAAACGGAAAACTATAAAATTATGAAATCCTGGAAAATCGTTGATTCCAAATACATTTTAAAAAACAGCGTTCTTCATGTCAGGCGCGATGATTGCAAAATGACGGATGGCCGCATGGCAAAAAATTATTACGTTATAGAAAAATCCGATTATTGTATAATCGCGGCTCTAACCGCAAATCCGCGGCCAAAATTAATAATGGTTGAACAATACAGACATCCAATCAAACGCATTGATATTGAATTTCCGGCCGGATTTGTAAAAAATCAAGAACCGCTCGCGGTTGCTGCGCAACGTGAACTGCTTGAAGAAACGGGATATAAAGTAAAAAAACTCAAATATGTCGGTGGATTTTACGCGTCACCTGGCATCTTAACGAATAAAGCTCACATTTTTATTGGATTCGACGCAATAAAAACCACCAAACAAAAACTGGACCGGCACGAACAAATAAATGTAAAACTATTGATAATGACTGAAGCGCTTCAAGCGGCTAAAAAAGGAAAAATAAAAGATTTGGGGACAAATCTAGCGCTTGCTTTTATCAAAGATTTATAAATCTTTATACCAGCCATTCAGCCTTTTACGCATTTCCGGATTAATTTGAGGCAATATTCCAAGAACCGCTTGCGCGGCTTCTATATATTGATCCGCGTAAACAGAGGCTAATTCCGGTTTGCCTCTGTGGATAGTTAAAAAAGCTTCTCTCAACCTTAATTGCGCCTTGGGAGTAAGAATATCGCATAAATACGCTCTCAAAGCATCCTTTATTCCATTCGGGTCAAATTCCCCGGCGGATATGCCAAAATTATATTCAATACTATCCCACTTCAACGCAAAATCTTTAAAAAAGATGAAAACTCCCCTCGGATTATTTTTGAATTTGAATTGAAGCCACAACCATAAATCATGCGGCGTGCCGATAATTTCCCGTTTTTTTTCAACGCTCTCAACAGACAATCCCCGCATAACGCGCGCAACAACGCTCTCTATAATTTCAACCAAGCGCCGCTTCGGCGAAACATTCACGTCATTGCCGACAACAATTTTTTCCTCATCTATAGGCGATTTTTCCGGCATATCTATTCTCATTTTTAGTTAAATTTATGTACAATGATTATACAGACTTTTTTTTAACCGTCAAGTGTAAAAAGAATTTCTTCTGCTTATAATTAAAGACACTTTCAAAAAACATATATGCAAAATCTTAAATTTAAACCGTATAAAAACGTAGTTTATCTGGACAACGCGGCTACAACACGAATCGATAAAGCGGTTTTGGCCTCCATGGAACCGTATACGGATAAAGCTTACGGAAATCCGGGCGGAATGTATTCTCTCGGATACCAAGCGCGTGAAACAATAGATAAAGCGAGAAAAACAGTTGCAAAACACTTAAACTGCACTCCTTTTGAAATCATTTTTACCGGCAGCGGAACTGAAGCAAACAATATGGTTCTCGCCGGAGTCGCGCGAGCCAACAAATCAAATGGAAATCATATAATCACGACAAAAGTCGAGCATCCTTCCGTGATTGAAGTATGCGAAACTCTTGAAAGAGAAGGCTTCCGGATTACATATTTGAATGTTGATAAATACGGCGTCGTAAAATTGGACGAATTGGAAAAAGAACTTACACCGGAAACAATTTTGGTAAGCGTGATGTACGCAAACAATGAAATCGGAACAATCGAACCGATTGAAGAGATATCGAAAATAATCAAAAAACACAAAAATTCTTCAGGACTCCCCTATTTTCACACAGACGCGTGCCAAGCCGCAGGCGCGTTGGATTTAGACGTCGAAAAACTCGGCGTTGATTTTATGACTTTAAACGGCGGGAAAATATATGGGCCAAAAGGAATCGGAGCTCTTTATATAAGAAAAAACGCGCGCATACAACCTCTGATTTACGGAGGCCACCAAGAATTCGGGAAAAGAGCCGGAACCGAAAATGTCGCCGGAATCGTTGGACTCGGAAAAGCGCTTGAACTTGCACAAAATTCAATCAAAAAAGATATACCGCGAATTAAAAAACTTCGCGATAAACTTTTGAACAAACTCGCAAAAAATATCGATAAAATAATCTTAAACGGCCATCCGGTTCAAAGACTTCCAAACAATATTCATCTCTCGATTTACGACATAGAGGGCGAAGCAATGGTTTTGTATCTCGACCAAATGAATATTTGCGCCGGAACGGGCTCCGCATGCAGCTCAAAATCGCTTGAAGCGTCGCATGTTTTAAAAGCCATCGGACTTCCGCATGAAATAATACACGGAAGCTTGCGTCTTACGCTGAGCAAATACACAACCGAAAAAGAAATAAACTATGTGGCGGAAACACTGCCGAAAATAGTAAAATATCTTCGCTCGATGTCGCCGATAAACCTGAAATACGAAAGATGAAAAAAATAACAAATTCTCGCAACGCGCAAACTCCAGATGTAATTTCCGGCTTAGGAGACAAATGGCTGTATTCAAAAATAGTAAAAAATCATTTTCTGCGGCCGAGAAATTTTGTAAGCGGAGGAAAGCCGAAATTCAAATTCAACGGGGTCGGCATGGTTGGAAGCCCCGCGTGCGGAGATATGATGAAAATATGGATTTACGTTGATCCAAAAACTGAAAAAATAAAAAAATGCGGATGGCAAACTTTCGGCTGCGCTTCGGCGATAGCATCAACATCAATGGTTTCCGTAATGGTTACGGAAAAAGGCGGTCTTACGCTTGATAAAGCACTTAACATATCGCAAATGGATATTCTGCATCGACTCGGCGGCTTGCCAAACAGAAAAATACATTGCTCTGTTCTTGGCGATAAAGCTTTAAAAACCGCAATAAACGATTATTTCAGGAAAACAAAACAATTTAATCGCATGGTGACGGAAGGATCGCGAATAATAGATAAAGTTTTAAAAATTACGGATAAAGATATAGAGGAAGCGGTTCTGCACGGCGCAAAAACAATTAAAGAAGTTATAGAAAGAACAAAAGTCGGCGAAGGAGATCCGGCTTGCCGCCCTCTCGTGGAAGAACTCGCGCATTTTTATATCGGGAAATATTATCCGTGCGA
>CAZNCD010000049.1:0-6355 GCA_964571575.1 uncultured Candidatus Peribacteria bacterium | reverse complement strand
GCGGACGCGCGTAAATATATAGAAGAAAACATCGGCGACATCGAAACTATGAATTATATTTATGCGATAGACGATAAACGAAAACTTTTCGGAGTCTTTTCGATAAAAGAAATTTTTCGTCTTCCTCCGGGAACAAAAATAAAAGATATATGCAAAACAACACCTCTCGTAACGGCTCTTGTAACAACATATAAAGATGAAATAGCGTATAAAGCGCTTCAGCATAATATCAAAGCGATCCCTATTGTTGACGAAAATAAAACTTTTCTCGGCGTAATCCCAAGCAACGCGATTCTTTCGATTCTGCACAAAAAACTTCACGGGGACATTTTGCATTTCGCAGGTATACACAGATCGCACGCGGAATTTGATAACATTTTTGAAATACCGCTCCTTAAAGCAATCTGGCATAGACTCCCATGGCTTTTGATAGGACTTATTGGCGGCATTGTCGCGGCAAAAATAATCGGAGGTTTTGAAAACACGCTTGAACAAAACATAATCCTTGCGACTTATATTCCACTCGTCGTATATATCGCGGACGCTGTTGGCACGCAGCTTGAAGCGTTTACGATAAGAGATTTGGCTATATTCAGAAAATTAGACGCAACCAAATATTTTTTAAAACAATTTATAATCGTTTTTATAATCGCAATTCTTCTCGGAATAATTTTAACAACGGCGCAGTTGTTAATAAACGGAAATATAAAAATGGCGATAGTTCTCGGAACAGCCATAGTAGCGGCTTCACTTTCATCAATTTTTACCGGGATTATGGTTCCTCTTATATTTAGAAAATTTCGTTTTGATCCCGCAGATGCATCCGGCCCAATCAGCACAATAATCCAAGACATATTAAGTGTTTTGATATATTTCACGATCGCTTCTGCTATACTATAAACAATATTACTAACCCCTTTCATATGTTCAGATTCAAATCAGCAACGCTGTGGGCGATGATTTTTTGGACGTTCATCTTTGTTGTTGTAACGATTCTGATGTTCGTCCCACCTCTCACCGGCCAATTGCTCACGCAAAAAATCATCCTTCTCGTTGTCACCCCTTTACTTGTGTGGCTTTGCTCACACATGTATTTCAAAACAGCGCATCACGTAAGTCTGCACGCCGGACTTTTGCTGGGAGCTTATTTTGTGGTAATCGGAACAATTCTGGATCTCATCGTCACGATTCCGATATTTGTAAAAACATACGCGTATTATACGGAATGGAGTTTGTGGGCCGGATTCGCGGAAACGATACTTTTTGCGGGATTGGTGGGATATCTGACGAAAAAATAGAAACATTCTGAAAAACAAATTCCCGACGCAAAATTCCGCTATTCGGCATACTCGCGGATTTCGCGCTATAATTAATCCGTGGCAAAAAAACACGCGGTTCAAAAAATAAAGTCTTTCGCAAAAAACAAAAAAGCCTTCGTCGACTTTGAAACGCTAGAAAAACTCGAGGCCGGAATAATGCTAAACGGCGGCGAAGTCAAATCCGTAAAAAACGGCAGCGCACAATTAAAAGGAAGTTTTATCGAAATCAAGCACGGAAACGCATTCGCGAACAATATCCATATTTCAAAATACAAATATGATTCATCAAACGCGTTAAATCCGACACGCAGACGCAAACTTCTTTTGCACAAAAAAGAAATCGCGGAAATCACTTCCAAATTGGATATGAAAGGATTGACTGTAATCCCGCTTGAACTATACGAAAAACATGGACTTATCAAATTACTCATCGGAATTTGCCGTGGAAAGAAAAAATACGATCGTCGGGAAGAATTAAAAAAACGCGCGCACGATATCGATGTCGCGCAAGCAATGAAAAGATTTTCACGAAAATAGGCATCGATGTTCCAAAAAACTCGAAGGAAACAAACGCCATAAACCCTTGCGGCAAAGCTAAAAAACCGTTAACATCAACCTCCTATGAACGTAAAGTCCGCATACAGCCAAATCGTAAAAAAACTAAAAACGTATTTTGAAAAATCCGGATGCGACTGCGCGATTCTCGGCGTGAGCGGCGGAATCGATTCGGCATTGGCGCTAAAATTAACCGTTGATGCGCTTGGACCGGAAAAAATTACCGGAATTTTGATGCCGGAAAACGGCATAACAAAAAGCGTAAACATGGCTCACGCAAAAGGTCTATGCGATTTTTTCGGAGTAAAAATTTTTACCGTGCCGATAAACAAATTTTTAATGGAATTCGCGATTATGCCGTGGAAACCAACCCATTCTTCGCAAATAAATCTCCGGCCACGGATACGAATGACGATTCTTTACAACTACGCGAACGCGCACAACGCGCTTGTTATCGGCACATCAAATAAAAGCGAAATTTTGCTTGGATACGGCACAAAATACGGAGATTTAGCCGCGGATATCGAAATTCTCGGAGGACTTTATAAAACCGATGTGTACAAACTCGCGGAGCATATCGGCCTTCCGGATGAAATCATCAAAAAAACTCCCACCGCGGAGCTTTACAACGATCAAACCGATGAAAAAGAACTCGGTGCAAGCTATGAACAACTTGATCAAATTCTTAAAAAAATGGATCTTGGAAAAATGACGCTTATAGAAAAAGGTGTGAATCCGGCTCTTGTTTCCGCCGTTTTCAGCCGCGTTGAAAAAAACAAACACAAAACCGAACCACCGTATATTATAGAAATTAACGAAGAGGAATGAAAAAAACAACGCGGCGCGCATCACGCGTTCATCACGCGCGGCGCGCGGCGCAAAAACCGAAAGCGTCTCGCAAGCTAAAAGCGCTCCGTAAGATTATCAGGCCCGGCAAGACTATCGCGCCCCGCAAACTTCCCGCTCTTTATATCGGACGTTTTCAACCCTTTCATCTTGGCCATCTTGACGCGATAAAACAAATTTTATGTAAAGAAAAATCAATAATTATCGCGATTGGAAGCGCGCAATATTCGCATACGCCGGAAAACCCGTTTACCGCCGATGAAAGACGCCAAATGATCAAAGCGGCGCTGAAAGAAGCCAAAATTCCGGCATCAAAATACAAAATATTTCCTGTCCCGAATATTGAAAGTTTTCCAAAATGGCCAAAGCATGTGGACAAAACTTTGCCTCCATACGGAACCGTTTACACCGGTTCAAAAATCGTAAAAAATCTGTATAAAAAATACGGCTGTCACGAAATAAAACCGATAAAATTCAATTTAAAAATCAACGCCACGCTCATCCGCGAAAAAATCAGAAAAAATAAAAATTGGCGCGAGTTAATCCCCGCGTCGGTCGCAAAATTGATTGAAAAATTCGGCGTTGAAAGAGTATAATACGAAAGCTTTAAGTTGTCTTATGGTAAAGATAAATCCGCTTATTTTCCGCGCATACGATATCCGCGGAATAGCAATGGGAAATAATCCGGATCTCACTCCGGAAATTGCGTATTTTATAGGAAAAGCAACCGGCAAATATTTTAAATCCGGGCGCGTGATCGTAGGCCGCGACGCAAGACTCACAAGCGAAGATATCCAAACAACATTCATGCGCGGTCTTATTGACGCGGGCTGCGAGGTAAAAAACGCGGGTCTTGCGACTTCTCCCATGATTTATTGGGCAACCTGCGCGTCTCATTTTGACGCCGGAATAATCATCACGGCAAGCCACAACCCAAAGGAATACAACGGTATAAAAATCGTCGGGAAGAACGCGCACAGCGTTTGCGGAGAAGAACTCCGGAAAATCCTTGAAGTCACAAAATTTTATGCGCATGAAAATGAAACCGCGCGGGAACAAAATGCGTCCGGCGCAAAAAGCGCGTCCGATGAAATGTTTCCGGAAACGAACATGAAACGCGTCAAAGAAGAATCCATCGCCAAAAATTATATCGATGATTTGCTGACGCGCGTGGAACCAAACGGAAAATTAAAAATAGTCATCGATGCGGGAAACGGAGTCGCCGGTCCTTTTATAAAAGAACTTTTCGAAAAATTCGGATGCGAAGTGATACCGCTTTTTTGTGAACCGGACGGCAATTTCCCAAACCATGAAGCGAATCCGGAATACGAAAAAAACCTTGAAGAATTGATAAAAACTGTGCGGCGCGAAAAAGCGGATTTAGGTTTTGGTTTTGACGGCGACGGCGACAGAATCGGAATCACAGACGAAAACGGCAAGCTCTGGCCGGGCGATTATATTTTGATGTTATTGGCAAAAGATGTGTTGACGCGGCATAAAAACGCAAAAGTTATTTTCGACACAAAAGCATCGCAAGTCGCAATAAATGAAGTGACTGCGGCCGGTGGAAAACCAATAATTTCCGTAACCGGCCACTCTTTTATTGAAGTTAGAATGCGTCAAGAACGCGCCTTAATCGGCGGCGAAATCAGCGGACATTTGTTTTTCGCGGAAAATTATTACGGCTTCGACGACGCGTTTTTTGCGGCGCTGCGAATCGCGGAAATTGTTTCGCGGGACAATAAAAAATTCTCGGAGTATTTCACCACCGTCCCCCATGTTTTCGCGACTCCGGAAATAAAAGCGCATTGCCCTGACGATAAAAAATTTCAAATCGTCAAAGAAATCACCGATTATTTTGTTAATAAAAAATATGACTGCCTGACGATCGACGGCGTACGCGTCAAATTCGATAAAAATAGTTGGGGAGCAGTAAGATGCTCAAATACGACCCCCGCGCTGACTCTTCGTTTTGAATCGCCGAATGAAAAAAAATTTCGCGAAATTCAAAAAATCTTTTACGAGCAACTGAAAAAATATCCGGAAGTGGATGTTTCGTGGCACGAGGGGGACGGTTCTCTATTGACAAAATCGAAATAAATAGAGCATTTTTCTGTATCTAACAAACTTATAAAATAAATCTTAAAATTGTGAATAGAGAACCGTCCCCTATCATAAAATCGCATAAATACTGGCGTCTGTGGGAAATGATTCCCGGAATAATCACTTTGTGCATGCTGTCTCTTCCGATAGTTTTTTCCATAATAAAACCTGCTTGGGTCGCTATTTTCATCACTCTCTACGCCACAATGTGGCTTTTTAAATCTCTCCGTCTCACAACCAATTTAACGATTTCTTATTTACGTTCGCAAAAATTCGCGCAAACGGATTGGATAAAATTGATTTCTTACTGGAACGCACCGCAAAAACTTGAATACGACCTGCGCGCAATTGAAAAACGCAGCGTCAAAGATAAAAAACAATACGAAACGCTCATGAATTTACGTGAACAAATAGGAATAATAAAACGCGCCGGTCAATACAAGAAATCCAACGAAATAATCAACGCGGTTATCTACATAACATATAAAGAAAGTTATGAATTGATCCGCGAATCGATTAAATCTTACGCGGACGGCATTTATCCTTCAAAAAAAATCATAATTGTATTTTCCGGTGAAGAAAGGGACAAAGAAAACGCGCTAAATATAGCCGAAAAAATCAAATTGGAATTTGGACATCGCTTCATGGATTTTATTATCACTATTCATCCGTTTGGACTTCCAAATGAAATACCGGGCAAAAGTTCAAACGCGACTTGGGCCGCCAAAATTCTTAAAAAATATCTGGACGAAAAAAATATCAAATATGAAAATGTTGTAATTTCGAATTTCGACACCGACACCGTCACGCATGAAAACTATTTCGCGGAATTGACCTATGCTTATTTGAAAACGTTGAATCGCGAAGGCAAAACGTATCAACCCAGACATTTTTATCACAACAATATTTGGAGTATCCCGATTTTAATCAGACTCATGGTCTTAGGTTTTACATTCGGGGAAATGGCTGAAGCAAACGATCTAAAAACATACAGAGGTTTTTCAAGCCGTTCAATGGGCATGCAACTCGCCATCGATACGGATTTTTGGGATCCGATGGTGATCCCGGAGGATTCGCGCCAACATTGGACCGCCTATTTTTTAAACGATGGAAAATATCAGGTTGTACGGATTGAATCGCCGGTCTACATGGACGCGGTCTCAACGCTAAAATACAAAGAAACATTCAAAGAACAGTACATACAGTTGCGCCGCTGGGCTTACGGAGTTTGCGATATGCCTTTTGTGGTATTCAACATGTTCGCAAACAAAAACATTCCTTTTTTCATGAAGATTTATCAAATCGGATACTTGCTGGAAAATCATATAATGTGGGCAACCGCGCCGATAATCCTCACGTTTACGGGATGGCTGCCGGGCATGCTTAATGCAAACTTTCGGGGAACGGTTATGGCGTATCAGCTCCCGGGGATTGTAAGTACTTTATTAACATTGGCCGGTGTCGGCATCATGGCATGCGGAATTATAACGTTTGCGATTATTCCGCGTCCGCGCAAACACATCACGTGGCGA
>CAZNCD010000048.1:4369-6405 GCA_964571575.1 uncultured Candidatus Peribacteria bacterium | reverse complement strand
AGCCTCGGCAATGCGCGATTAAGAGCGAAAATAAAAAAATTGGCGCCGGATGAAGAAGCTCCGACAGAATGGTTTCAAGAAGATTCGCTTTGGACGGAAGCCGTTGATCATATCGGCAGACCCGTAAGTCATGGATGCATAAGACTTTTGCCGGAAGACGCAAGATTTATGTATGAATTTACGGAAGAAGGGACTTTGATTTCCATACGCACTTAGAGGAGGAATCTGTCCCGATTTATGCTAAAATGTTTTTACCACGTTAGTGGCAAACTTGTTTACCATGAATGACATTTTGGCAAAATTAAATGATTGTCAGCGCGAAGCCGCAATGCATATTGAAGGATCTTTGTGCGTTTTGGCGGGCGCCGGAAGCGGCAAGACGCGCGTGCTTACGCACCGCATTGCGTATATGATCGCCGAAAAGAAAATCCCGCCGAATAATATTTTGGCTGTCACTTTTACAAATAAAGCGGCCGGTGAAATGAAAAATCGAATTTTAAAATTGCTCGGCAGAAAATCTTATTCGCGCCACGAATCGCCGGATTTGCCCACAATCGGAACTTTTCATTCGATTTGTCTGCGGATTTTAAGAACCCACGCGCATTACATAAATTTTGAAAATAATTTTGTTGTTTATGATGAAGCGGATCAGACGATTTTGATGAAAAAAATAATGCGCGGAGAAAAAATGGAGCCGCTTCGCGGCGACTTATCTTATATGCGCCCGTGTTCGTCTGCGGCGAACGGCGTGATAGATGAACATAAAACAACTCCGCAAAGCGTCCTCGCATGGATTTCACAAGCGAAAAATCAATTGATCGGACCGGATGAATACCGGAATTTTGTTGATTCGACTTTTGGAGAAAAGGTTGCGGAAATTTATCCATTGTATCAACGAGCTTTGCATCAAAATCAGGCGATGGATTTTGACGATTTGATTATGAAAACCGTTGAATTGTTTCAAAAAAATCCGGATGTTCTTGATTATTATCAGGAAAAATTCAAATACATTTCGGTTGATGAATATCAAGACACGAATAAAGCGCAAGCTGCTTTAATTGATTTGCTTGCGAAAAAATATCGCAATATCGCGGTAATCGGCGATGACGATCAAAGCATTTACAGTTGGCGCGGGGCCACGGTGCAAAATATTCTGGATTTTGAAAAACATTATCCGGATGCGAAAATTATAAAACTTGAACAGAATTACCGCTCCACAAAACAAATTCTCGACGGAGCGCACAATGTTATCTCTAAAAATACTCATAGAAAATCCAAAAAACTTTGGACCGACCGCGCGGACGGCGAAAAAATTAAAGTTCTGCGCGCTCTCAACGGGATGCATGAAGCGGATTTGATCGCTTCGGAAATAACGCGGCGTTTGGAAAAATACGAAGATCCTCTTTATAGCGATTTTGTTGTTTTATACAGAACGCACGCACAATCGCGCATAATCGAAGAGGTGTTTTTGAAATATGGAATCCCTTATAAAATTATCGGCGGAATAAAATTTTATCATCGAAAAGAAATTAAAGATGTCATCGCTTATCTTCGTTTGATTGCAAACCCGGCGGACAGCATAAGTTTGACGAGAATTATAAACGTGCCGCCGAGAAATATCGGCTCAAAAACAATCGAGGCAATTCAAAATTTCGCGATGAAAAACGATATTTCCATATTTGAGGCGATTAAAAAAATAGGCGCGTCCGGAGATGAAGATTCGGAAGCGCGAGAGATTCCGGCCGCAAAAAAAGAATCATTGAAAAAATTCAGCGGCATTTTTGAAAAATTGCAAAAAATAAACGCTGAATCACCTGCTTCGGGCGTAATAAAATATCTGATTGATCAAAGCGGATATAAAAAATTCATTGATGACGGAACCGCTGAGGGCGAAAGCATGCTTCAAAACGTGCGCGAACTTATTTCGGTTGCAAAAAAATACGATTCGCTGGAGCCGGGTATGAGTTTGCGTGTTTTTCTTGAGGAAATTTCATTGATCGCGGAAGCGGATTACGGGGACAGTTCCCTTCGGGGAC
>CAZNCD010000048.1:0-4269 GCA_964571575.1 uncultured Candidatus Peribacteria bacterium | reverse complement strand
TTTGGGGACAGTCTCCTGAAACTTCGGCGAATTCCGTAACAATGATGACAATCCATGGCGCAAAAGGCCTTGAATTTCCTTATGTGTTTATAACCGGACTTGAAGAAGGAATTTTTCCGCACGCGAGGAGTTTGATTGAAAGACCGGAATTGGAAGAAGAGCGCAGATTGATGTATGTGGCTTGCACGCGCGCAAAAGACTGTTTGTATCTGCTGTTTGCGCAGGAAAGACTGCTTTATGGCGAATATCGTTCAAATTCTCCGTCGCAATTTTTGGAAGATATTGCGCCTGAACTTATTGAAAAAAATTACGAGCAGGAAAAGGATATTTTTGATAGTGAAGGCGAGTTTGACGGAACGCTTCGCCGTATGTTCGGGCCGCCGGATTTCATGAGAGATAAAAAATCTTTCAAACCAGTACCGACGGAAGAAATCGAATCCCCTTTTCATGACGGAGACAAAGTCACTCACGCGATGTTTGGCGACGGAATTATCGTGAATGTGAGAGGCGGCGTGGCCACCGTTGCTTTTAAAGATAAAAAAATCGGCGTTAAAAAAGTCGCGATTGCGGTTGCGCCGATGAAGAAGATTTAATATAGGAAAAGACCGCCGGTCAATAATTTGCCGGACGGTCTTTAATTGCGGTGTTGAAAGGCATTCGGTCTGCGCCCACGCGATGCGCGATTTGCGCGATGCGCGAGAGCTTTATGAAACCTGTCATTTCCGCGTTGCCGCTTTTTAGCTGCGGCGCGCTGCTTTTTGAAGTTTGGCGCCGCGTTTACGTGCGCCGATTACGGCGGAAAGTGTGGCCGTTTCTCGCAGGGAAACGGCCACATGGGGCGCTTACTTGCACTTCTGAATGTATGTGATGCCGGAAAGATATTGCGCCGCGCACGTTGTTCCACCGCTATACACTTCCGCCCGGATTTCATCCAGCGAAATGTTGTACTTTGACGGATCAAACGTAACGGTGATTTCTTTCTGGCCCGAGTAGTAGGCGTCGCATCCAAAGCCGGGCGAGAACGCGAGGGTTTTGTTGAGCGACGTGTCCATCAAAAACCATTCGATTGGATTTGACGTGAAGGCTTGGCCTCCGACTTTGCTGATTTTCGCGGTAGCGCCGAATTGAGTTGCGTTTACGATTTTAACGCAAATCACGTCGCCGCAATGAATCGCAGCGTCAAATCCGTAGGCGTTTGCTGAACATTCGCTCCACGCGCCCCACGTACAGGTATTGCATGAGCGGGTGCGCGTGCCCTGTTTG
Organism: uncultured Candidatus Peribacteria bacterium; assembly: GCA_964571575.1. GTDB lineage: Bacteria > Patescibacteriota > Gracilibacteria > UBA1369 > UBA12463 > UBA12463. The sequence continues at coordinate 3,006 of CAZNCD010000048.1, read as the reverse complement.
CAGTACGGTCCGGATGCTCCGCATGGTTCGGACTGTGTTTGGCCGGACACGCATTCACCTGTTCCTTGCGCGCTGCAGGAACCCCATTGGCAATCGCCTCCGCAAATTTGACTGCCGTTTCCGCATGAGCCGGAACAGGTTTGTGATTGGCCCGGCGTACAAATTCCTTGGCCTGCGCATGTTACGGAATTCGCGCCGCCGCACTCGTAGTATCCGCATTTTCCGCAAGGGTCGCCGGGATTTGCGGGGAGCTGCTGCGTACCGCCGCACGGATTCGTGTAGGATTCGACGCATTTGACAGCGTCAGTCCCGTCGCACGCGTACTTACCGTTTGCGCCGCAGGATTCGCCGGGTTGATGAGCGAGCGTCGAACATCCGTTGCACGCGTTTTTCTGCGGAGCGTTGCATGAATCCCATTTCCCCGCAGAGCATGTTTGTTCGCCGATTCCGCAATCGCCTGAACAAGCCTGCGCAAGATCTTCGTCTGTTTTTCCATCGCAATCATCGTCGATGTTGTTGCAGGTTTCAGGAGATGGTTTCGGCGCTCCGCATTCGCTCCAGATACCCGTGTTGCAAGTTTTGACTCCGCTTCCGCATGCTGTTCCGCACGCCTGCGTTAGCCCTTCGTCGGTTTCACCGTTGCAGTCATTGTCGATGTTGTCACAAATTTCCGCGGTTGGCGCGATGCTGCAAACACTCCAATCGCTCCACTTGCATACAGCGCCGCACTGTCTCTTTGTCGTACCGACACATGCGTATTTTGAACAGGATTTCTCTTCTGTCTGTCCGGAGTTACATTCGCCCTGGTTCTGACATCCGTCCTGCAAAGTCCATACATATGCGGTGCAAAGAAGTTTTTGCTTTCCGCATTTGCCGCAGTCGATCAGCGAAACTTCGCCCGGACAAGCGCATGGCGCGCCGTTTGCCGGATCGTTTGTTTCGCCGCCGACTGAACAATAGTTGTTTTGCCAGATGACGATGCCGTTGCCCAAAATCGACAAGCCTTTTTCGAAATCCTGACGCTTGAGCCCGAGAGCCACATCCGTATATTCGTCCGAAATCGGCGCGCCGAAATACGAAGGTCCTTTGCCGAGACTTTTGTACGTCTCCCAGATCTCTCCTTTTATCAAGTGGGCTTCGAATTCGTTGTCGCTGAGGGCGTTAATCATGATCGCGCATTCGTTGTAGAACCCGCCTGAAAAATCCTGGACAAAGTAGCCTCCCCAATCGTGCACTGCCGCGGACGGTGAAAGAAGTTTTTTACGGGGAGAACCGACGCCGGCGCGTCCTTTGTTGTTTCTGTATGCTTCGGAAACAGCATAAGACATGCCTTTGCGCCATCCATCCTCAAACATTCCCGGACCGAATCCTTCCTTGTAGTACGACTTTACCGGTACGGAATTCTGGTTATAGTCATAGCTTAGGTATCCGCCCTGAAAATCGATTTCCAGAATTCCATACGAATACTCGTACTGGTTGGTGATTGGTTTTCCGAGAATATTATCGGACATCGCATTCGACATCCATGCTTCCGCGAAAGGCGTCGCTAAAACGTATGCGCGCGGCGCGTTATCCGCAAGATCAAACGCGAACATAACGCTTTGCGCCAGCGATCCGCCTTGGTAAACGCGGAGTACGATGTCGCGCGGGTCGAATCCGTCCGAGCCGGCCAGCCAGTATGTGTCTTTGATGATTTGCCCCAACTCGCTAGGAGCGTAAATCATCGCCGCTTTGTCTATCATGTCGGAAGCGTACTCGCGAAGAGTATACGGATCCACAAGATAATAAAGCGTCTGGTTTGTGGGGCTGTACGGACATCTGCTTAAGTCAATCATTGGTTTGACGACCCACGAAACGCTTGTTCCCAGCGGATCTACGGCTTGTCCGTTGACGCGCACTTCAAAATGAATATGCGCGCCGCTGGATTTACCCGTGTTGTTGCTGATAAAAAGCGGCGTGTAGCGGTCAACCCATTCGCCCTGCGCAACGAGAATCGTGCCGGGTTTCGCGTGGAAATAGTGGCTTGTGATTCCTTCACCGTGATCAATCGCCGCGTAATTTCCCGCGCCGTTGTTGCAGGTTTTGTCTCCGTCAAGACATCCGTCTTTCGCGGTTTTGACGATTCCCGCCGCCGCCGCGAAAACAACGTACGAACCACCGTCGTTCGGGATATCGCGATCCCATCCGCGATGGTTGTCGTACGCCCTGCCGGGATACCATGCCTCAACGTTTCCGCACAAATCCTTGACGGAGCCGACCGCGGGATCCAGATCGAACATCGAAGTCGTGCCCCATCCGTTCTTGTAGTTGTTGTAGAGAACATCCGTGAACGCGACTTTTGCGAAAGACGCGTTCATGCCCGTCAGACACACGAGCGCCATGGCTGTTGCCAGTCGTGATGCCAAACGCAAAACGAATCTCATTGTGCACCTCCTTCACGCCGTTCGCCCCGAGTATTCGGGGCGAACACAGGCGCTATAAATAAATGTTGCGAAGCAGCTCCGCGTTACAGCGTCTTCAAGCTGAGCACGAGATGAGCGAAAATTTCTTTCGCCCATTCGATTTGCTCGTACTTTGGATACATGTAACGCATGTTGATGGCCAGATTTCCCTGTTCAAGCGGAGCGACCGCGAAGATCGCGAAGTGCTCGCCGGTTCCGAAGATGTTGACCTTGAGTTGACCGGCTGTGCACGCGACATTGTCGAAAAAACTTTTCTGCAGTTCTTCGACAAAGTCTTCGTCGTATCCGCCGATTTCACTTCCGGACGGCATGTACTCGATTTCGACGTGGATGCGATTTTCTTCGTTGCCGTATTGTTCCGGCATACTGTCAAACACCGCCGTCCATTCGTCGTCATACACAACCGTCCACTCTTCCGGATACTCAAAGCTGAATCCCTTCGCTTCGTTGACGTACACGCTGAAACAGCAAAGCGCAGGTGGGCTTCCTTCATCCGGGTTGTTGTCCAGTGCAGCATCCGTCGGTTCACCGTTGTTTGTGTTGT
>CAZNCD010000047.1:0-6421 GCA_964571575.1 uncultured Candidatus Peribacteria bacterium | reverse complement strand
GGGAAATATTATCCGTGCGAAATTTGCCCGACAAATCCAAAGAAAAAACTATCTAAGAAATAATTCCGCACAAAGCACAACCCCTTTTCATATTTTCCCCTTCATATTTCAAACAATACCGAGTACAATAGTAAATTTCCACAATATATAGTGGTATGTAGTTGTATAAAACACTATATATACGCATCAGCGCAATAGATTTTCGGAAAAATCTATTGATAAAAAAATCACCCTGAATAATATAGTAAAGGTGTTCAAAAAGAAAAGGTGCTCGGCCCAAAAAAATTTACCGAGCCGTTCTTTTCATGTCTGAAATTTAAGTTTCCGGATTCCACATTTTGATTTTTGTCATTTAACCCCCGATATATGTCCCCTATCATCAAAAAAATCATCAAGCGTGACGGAAGAATAGCTGATTTTAATCAAAATAAAATTACGGAAGCAATATGGAAAGCGGTCCAATCAGTTGGAGGAACCGATAAACGCCCTTGCGAACAAATTTCAAACCAGATTACCGCTGTACTTGAAGTTTTCTTTAAGAAAGAAACTGACATTCCGAACGTTGAACAAATACAAGATCTTGTTGAAAAAATATTGATTGAAGGCGGACACGCAAAAACAGCAAAAGCCTATATTCTTTACAGACAAAAACGTGCGGAAGAAAGAGCGCAAAGAGAACTCATTCTCGGCAAAGGCAAAGGAGAAAAAAATCTCAATTTCTCAACAAACGCACTTAAGGTACTTGAAAAACGCTATCTATTAAAAGACGAAAACGGAAATTTGATGGAAACTCCTGAAGACATGATTCAAAGAATCGCAAACGCAATAGCCAAGGCCGATAAAAATTATAACGAAAATGTCCAAAAAACGGCGGAAGAATTTTTCAACATGATTTTAAATCTGGAATTCATGCCAAACTCCCCCACTCTAATGAACGCCGGAGCGCCGCTCGGCCAACTTTCCGCGTGCTTTGTCCTTCCTGTTGAAGATTCAATGGAAGGAATATTCGGATCGCTTAAAAACGCAGCCCTTATCCATAAAAGCGGGGGCGGAACGGGTTTTTCTTTTTCAAAATTGAGACCGGCAAACGATGTCGTGAGATCTACAACAGGAGTTTCGTCCGGACCCGTAAGTTTTATGAAAGTTTTTGATTCGGCAACGGAAGTTATAAAACAAGGTGGAAAAAGACGCGGAGCAAACATGGGAATTCTGCGTGTTGATCACCCGGACATTCTGGATTTCATCAATTCAAAATCCGATATGTCTTCTCTGACAAATTTCAATATTTCAGTTGCCATAACGGATAAATTCATGGATGCGCTGGAAAAAGGCGAAGAATACGATCTCATAAATCCGCGCAGTAAAAGAATCATAAAAATTCTTCCGGCGCAAATGGTTTTTGACATTATCCTTGCGAACGCATGGAAAAACGGCGACCCGGGATTGATATTTATTGATGAAATAAACAAAAAAAGTCCGGTGAAACATTTGGGAGAAATAGAAGCGACAAATCCTTGCGGGGAGCAACCCTTGCTTCCATACGAATCCTGCAATCTCGGTTCAATCAATTTGAATAAAATTGTAGCCGCGAACAAAAAAGACCTCGACTGGGAAAAACTCGACAAGTTAATTGAAAAATGCGTCCATTTTTTGGATAACGTTATAGACATCAATCATTACCCGATTCCGGAAATCGCGGAAGCAACGCGCAAAACACGCAAAATCGGTCTTGGGATAATGGGTTTTGCGGACGTGCTTTATCAATTGCATATTTCGTACGATTCCGAGGAAGGCGTCGCATTCGGAGAAAAAGTGATGAAATTTATTCACGAGAACGCGATGAAATATTCAATGAAACTTGCGGAAAAACGCGGAGTGTTTCCATCTTTCAAGGATTCGGAATACGACAAAAAAGGCATAAAAATCAGAAACGCTTGCGTCACTTCAATAGCACCGACTGGAACAATCGGAATGCTTGCGGAAGCGTCGGGAGGACTGGAACCGAATTTTGCAATCTCGTATATTAAAAATGTAATGGACGGAACGGAACTGGTGTACACAAACAAATATTTTGAGGAAGAAATGAAAAAACAAAATCTGTTTTCTCAGGAGCTGATGACCGAAATAGCGCGCGTAGGTTCGATCCAAAACATAAAATGGATTCCGAAAGAAATCAAAAAAGTATTCGTTGTGGCGCAGGATATAACTCCGGAATGGCATGTAAAAATGCAAGCTGCGTTTCAAAAATACGTGGACAGCTCTGTCTCAAAAACAATTAACTTTCCGGCAAACGCTTCAATTGAAGACATCAAAAATTCATATTGGCTCGCTTACAAACTAAAATGCAAAGGAATCACGATTTATAGAGATCAAAGTCGCGAATTTCAAGTTTTGAACATAGGCAAAGTAAATAAAAAAGGGGGAATCGTAAAAAAACCTTCAAGTAAACCGAATAATAATATTGAGGAGGTGATTCTCCCCCCGATAACAAACGAAAAAAATACAACGGTATTGATGAATGAATTCACGAATCATTCTCACAGGCCTTTAAGCAAAGCGGAACTTTTGAAAGAATGCAAATGCCCTGAATGCCAAGCTGAAATTCAACAAGGAGAAGGGTGTATTTTGTGCTTGAATTGCGGATTCTCGGCGTGTACAGTATGAAAGCTTTTTAAACAAATAAGATGGCGGACGCAAACACGGCTAGAAATGTTTATGATGACCCCGAATTCTCGCGGGAGGATTTGGCGGAAGTTGCCGGTGGAAAAAAAGGCGCACGTGAAATATTTGAAGAAAGCGACAATTTTGTACGAAGAGCGGTAAATATAAGGGAAAGAATACAACAAGCCAACGGTGTTTTAAGCGAAAAAGAACAAGAAAAATATCTAAGAAAACTTTCATGGCTGGAGCGAAAACGCGATCCGGAAGCTTTACGTATATTGGATGAAGAAACAAAAAAGGTAATCGATGAAGTAGCACGTCTCACGCGCGAATATTTTTCAAAACTGGACGTAAATAAAGAACTTTTTGGGCTTGATACGGCGAGAAAGGTTGATACTTTGCAAGAATATAAAGATGAATTTTTAAAACAAGAAATTGAAGGAAAAGAAAAATACGCAGAAGCTCTTCCTGATGAACTGAAAAGCCTGCAAGATTTGCGCAACAGATTAATAAAATTGGTGGGTGATTCCAAAACTCACATGGAAGAATTCGGCAAGCTTCGCAGACATGAAAAGCACAATGATTATCTTCCGAAACTCGAACAAAACATGCGCCAGTTTAACGATTTGATAAAAAAGCTTGAGAGTTCGGGCGAATACCATAAAAGTGAACTTGAAACAATGAAAGTAAGATTCAACGAATCTCCTCTGCGTGATCAAGAAGCGCTTTTAAAAGAATGGGGGGTTGAAGGAAAAACTTCCGCGGAAACCGGCGAAGCCGCAAGTTCACTCACGGAATTGAGAACGGATTTTGGGAAATTTTCAAGAGAAAGACAATTAAAATATGAAAAAATGTTCGCGGACGCAAAAACAAAAAAAGCGAAAATGGAATTGATAACAAAAATGCGCGATGAACTAAAAAACGAATACATGGGGAAAGTAAATCAAAGTAAATATTTAAGTCCGGGCGAGAAAAAATCCGCGGCGGAAAGCGTAGCACAATCCAATTTTGACATAGAATTTATAGAATTATGCTTGTCTACATTCGATCAATGTGAAAAACGAGTTAAAGAATTCGCGGCCACATATGAATCCCAACCGCCGGAAGCAAAAAGCCATTATGATTTTTGGAACGCGGATTACAACAAAAAGAAAAAAATAGCGGAGGCGATAAAAGAACACGGCCGTTTAATCGCCGAATTTGAGAAAAAGGCCAAAAAAATGGTCGAAGAAGGATTGGTGGCGCGCGAAAGTGTTGAGGGAGAAAACGGATACATCGTGAAATTCAAAAAATTAAACCTCAAAGACAAAAAAGAGAAAATAAATCACTCCCCTCTTGATTGGCCGATAAGAAAAGAAGTTCTTTCGCATTTTAAAACGCTGCCCGCGGAATATCAAAAAAGAATGAAAGACGCGTTCTTTAAAGCGCATTTAAAAGACAGAATGCGCATGCTTATGGAAGCGAAGCGAGAAATCGATGAAACCGCGAAATACAGAGAAAAATTTGCGGTAAAAGTGCGCAGACTCGGAAAAGGAAAATTGATAGCGCAAAAGACTGTTGCAGCGTACGAAGCGTGGATTAAAAAACTCTCGCTCACGGATCTAAAACGTTTTTACGAAAAATCCGAGCTGAACGATCCTTTGAGGGAAAAAGCGCTTAAATCCTTTGAATCCCTGGACAATAAAACAAAAAAACAAAACGCGCATTTCTACGAGCTTGATCTCAACGCAAGAATGGCGCTGTTGAAAAAATTAAATCCGGAAGAAGCCCAAAGAATAACTGAAGAAGCCGAATCGGAACGGGCGGCGGAAAGCAAGGTGATTGATTTTGAAAAAAGAGTAAAAATCAAAACTCTGCGTGAAAGCGCGGATAAATTCAAAGGAGAAGGAAACACGGACGCAGAACGCATAATACACGAACAAATTTTGACAATAGATCCAAACAACAAAATCAGTCAAAAAAGATTGAAGGAAATCGCTATACAACAAAATCCAATGATGCAGATATTAAATGAGGACTTGGCAAATAATCCGACAATGAGAAGGAAAATGGAAGGCTTGGAAATAATTGAAATTTTTGAAGACATGATGCGGCAAAGCGAATTAGCCGAAGGAGGGAAAAAACTTAAAAACCGAAGCTCAAAATTCGGCAACGCAAAATGGGGAAATTTGCACAAAGCTTTGTTTGAATATACGGGCGGAGAAAAAATACTTGACGAAGAAACCGGCATGGCGATTGAAGTGGAACGTCTTGATATAGACAAAATGCAGGAAGGATCAGATACAAATCTGCTTGAACGATACGTGCGACTTTTCAGAGAAGAAAGGCCGGATACCGGCAAAAACACGAAAAAATTCCGAAAATACACAACCATAAAAAGAGATGGAAGAGAACTTGATACAAATGAATTGCAGCAGGAAAAAGCAAGATTTATTGAAAACTTTGTAATGGAAGCGTCGCGCGGCGCAAAAAAACCGCCGCAAGGCATAAAAAAACCGGAAAACGCCAGAAAAACATTAAAGAAAAACGCCGGTTCAAGATTAAGACATATCATTCCGGATTAAAAATTTCCGTCTTGCACACGAAATAAAAAACAATCAAAAAATGCAGCGCATAAAGTTCTTTTGGGATTTGATAAATATCAAAATAAGCGAAAGAAAAAATGCTGAAAGTTTCCGATACAAAAAAAATAAATTTTGAAAGCATAATCGGAATAATTGCCAAAATTCTTCCAGCCGGCATAAAAACCATGCCAATAATCGCGGAAACAAAAGAAAAAAGCATAATTAGCGGTATAAAAGGTAAAATAAAAATATTCGCAACAGGCGCTATCATCGCCAACCTGTTAAAAGAAGCGATTGAAATATTCATCACAAAAAATTGCGATGAAACGGTTGAAAGAAATATATCGCGAATTCCAAAAAAATCGCGTATCTTGCGGCACAAATCCGATAAAACCGGCATAAAATAAATCAAACCGGCTGTGGATAAAAAAGAAAGCTGAAAACCGATATCAAATAACAAAGTTTCCGGACCTATCAAGGTCATGATAAAACCGGAAATAAAAAGCGCGGTTCTTGCGGAATTTTGTCTTCCAAAAGCGATCGCAATCAATCCAATCGCACCCATTATTGAAGCGCGGACAACGCTCGGTGAAAATCCGACAATCAAAAGAAAAATGAAAATGGCGATCAGTGAAAATAGAACTTTTGAGCGTCTGCCGAGCCAAGCGAATAACGCGGTGATAAAACTGATTATAATCGTTATATTCCAACCGGAAATGGCAAGAATGTGTGTAAGACCGACTTTATTGAAATTTTGCATAATATCCGGCGATATTCCTTTTCGCATACCGATCAATAGACCTTCAATAAAACTTGCGTAAGGTTCATTGAAAACATTTTCTACGGCATTCGCGATGCCGCGCCGCAAATTTATAATGGTTTTCAAAAAAATATTCCCGTTGTCTCTGGACAATACGAAAATTTTCGGAGAATACATAAGAAAATCAATTCCCTTGCTCTTTAAATAACTTTTATAGGAAAAACCCGAATCATCATCTTGCGGCTCAACTAAAAATCCAATAACCTCAAGCCTATCGCCATACACAACATTCATATAAGGATCGCTCTTGATTAAAATATTAAAATCCGCGGCAAAAGTTTTGTCCGCGGCGCCGGTCTCGCATGCGGTACATAAAAAATCAATTTTTTCCGCTTTAACGGGAATAAAAACAAATTCATCGCGCTTATCGATTTCA
>CAZNCD010000046.1:0-6607 GCA_964571575.1 uncultured Candidatus Peribacteria bacterium | reverse complement strand
ATAACGCATCAGGTTGGCGATTGGATTGGAGCCATGTTTAATTTTAAATAAAAATTTGGAATATTCCGATTACTGTTCTAGAATTGATGAAGTATTTTTAACATTATTTACATGACAATTTTTTTATATTCTCTGATAAGCGTTGTTATTGTAAGTCTTATTTCTTTGGTTGGCGTTTTGACGATTTTTATAAAACAGAAATCGCTTCAAAATATTCTTATTTATTTTGTAAGTTTTGCGGCAGGCGGTTTGTTTGGCGATGCTTTTATGCATTTGTTGCCGGAAGCTGCGGAAAACGGTTTTGACTTGCAAGTTTCCGTTTTTATTATTGCCGGTATTTTATTTTCATTTATTATTGAAAAGTTTATTCATTGGCGTCATTGTCACGTGCCGACTTCAGAAAATCATCCACATCCGGTCGCTTTTATGAATCTTGTCGGCGATGCGGTTCATAATTTTATTGACGGTGTGATTATTGGCGCGAGTTATATGGTGAATATTCCGCTTGGTATTACCACTACTTTGGCGGTTATTCTGCATGAAATTCCGCAAGAGATAGGAGATTTTGGGATTTTGCTTTATAGCGGATTTAGCAAGAAAAAAGCGATATTTTTTAATTTTTTGACAGCGCTTACGGCTGTTTTGGGCGCGGTTGTTGTTTTTGTGATCGGCGCAAAAATCGGAAATTTTACAGGATTTCTTGTGCCGTTTGCAGCAGGTACATTTATTTATATAGCCGGATCGGATTTGATTCCGGAATTACATAAAGAATGCGGTTTAAAAAAAGCCGCGCAGCAGTTTTTGTTTTTTGTAATAGGAATCGGAATAATGGGTGTGCTGCTGCTTTTGGAATAGAAAATCCAAATTCCAAAATTAAAAAAATACGTCCTCCGTTTCGCTTCGGGCGTGGTGGTGGAGCTGATGGGCGTCGAACCCACAACCTCATCCATGCCATGGATGCGCTCTGGCCAGTTGAGCTACAGCCCCAAAATTATTTTTTTACATCAAATCGGTGTCGCTTCGTGACAATTATTTATATATGCCTGTGTTCGTTTTTAGTGAACGGCGCAAGTGAATATCTTGGATTCAATTTTATGAACGGTAAAACAATTCCGGCTTTATTTATAAGTAAGCTCAATAAAAAATTGAACGCGATATACGTTATTGTTATTCCAATCGCCATGAGTCCGCGTTCCATCCATACAACAGGGATCAGTCCTATCCATAATTGCGCTTTCATATTAAAGACCCAGATCCAAAGTACGCTTCCAACGCCGTGTTGAACGAATGTTGCTCCAAGCGCCCGCGCAAATATAAATCTGTCCCGCAAAAAATACATAAAGAACGGTATTGTCCAGTAAAGCGCGTAATACCAAACTTGTCTTCCTTCCGGATGCAGCCAGAAAGCTATCATTGAAAGTCCCGGTATAATGAGGATCCATGAGGATTTTCTGGCGAAATAAAGAACGGCAAGCATCACAGGGAAAAATCTAATTATTGTTCCCGCATCGGTTTGGAATCCGTGAAAAGCCCAGTTTGTTATCTGCATCGCCACGACAAGAAATAATCCCCATACGGATCCCGTAAATGCGCCGGCTATCGGGCCGTAAAAATCAAAAAGATTAAATTTTAGATTTTCAACGCCGATTAATTTGCTGAATGGTACTTGCATAGCAATAAATCCCAATGCCACAAAAGCGATTATAAACAGTATTTTTTTGTATACATCGTTGTTCATATTTTTGTGTTAAAGAATATGGAGTTTGTCTTCGGCAAACAGTTTGTTTATATGCGCCTGTGTTCCGCTTTGCGGAACGGCGTGATTGGCGGGTGTAATTCTAGCATAAAATTTTCCACGCGCAAATTACAGAAACCGACTTGATATTGACAATCAAAACAGACGCGTATTACAATACTACACCAATCAAATATTTAGAAAAACTAACTATGTCTGAAAGCCTCAAAGCGCAAATTTTAAAACTTATGTTTGAATTGAGCGGTATCGCCAGAAAAAGGATATTCAAAAATATCGGTGATTTGAAAATGCCGCAAATGTTTGCCCTGATTTTTATAAAAGAACGGAATCCCAAAATGCGCGATATTGCAAAAGTTCTTGGTATAAAAGACGCTTCTGCCACCGCACTTGTTGAAAAACTTGTGAATAAAGGGCTTGTTAAAAGATGTTCGAACAAGAAAGACAGAAGAGTGGTGAGTTTGTGCTTGACGGAAACGGGCAAAAATTTCATCGAAAGATCGCATAAAAATATTAGCAAGGAAGTTTTTATATTTGATTGTTTGACCGAATCCGAACAAAAACAATTTATTGATATTCTTAAAAAATTAATCAACCAACCATGAAAAATATATTTGTGAAAATTTTGCGCGTTTTAAATTTTCTACGCGCCAAATGGAAAATTACGCTTCCGGTTGCCGTTGTTCTGTTTTTGATTGTTTATTCCAGTATTCCAAAAAACAAGGAACAGGTTTTAACTTTTGCTTCTGCGAAAATCGGTCCGATGGTGCAAGAAATTTCCGTTACAGGAAAAGTTAAACCTAGCCAGAGCGTTGATCTCTCGTTTGAAAAAACCGGCAGAATCAAAACTGTTAATGTTAAAACCGGAGACAAAGTTAAAGCCGGTCAAGTTTTGGTTGTGTTAAGTAATAATGATGTTGCGGCGCAATTGAGTCAAGCGGGCGGTTTGATTTCCGCGGCGAAAGCGCAATTGGCGCAAGCTAACGCGGCTCTTGATATTCAAAGAACAAATCTTGAATCTTTAAAAAAAGGAACAAGGCCGGAAGAAATCCAAATAGCGCAGACTGCTGTGATGAATGCTGCAAACGCTTTGGCGGATGCAAAAATCAATCTGGAAAATGCCAAGGCAAAAGCGGAGATGGATTTGAACGTTTTATATGATGATATTCCGGACATTATAAATGACGCTTATAACAAGGCGGAAGACGCGGTTAGAAAACAAACCGATGGAATTTTTTTAAATCCCGAAAGCGCCAATCCGGCGTTAACTTTTACGGTTTCAAATTCACAAGCGAAATTTGACGCGGAATGGAACAGATTCATCGCGCGCGACGAACTTACAAATTGGAAATCCGAAATTGATATTTTAGGCGCATATGCAACAACCGTTGAATTGGATTCGGCGCTTTTAAAAGCCAAACAGCATTTAAGCGTTATAAGAATTTTTCTTGATAAAATCATGAATGCCTTGGCGTATAACGTTGATTTATCTTTAACGACAGCCGTTGCGTATAAAACAAATGTTACGACCGGACGAACAAATGTTAATACCGCTTCCGCAATCGTTGAAACTCAAATTCAATCAATAAAATCGCAAAAAGTCACAAACCAAAATAATATTGCGATATATGGAGGGAAAGTGAATGACGCAGGGAACGCGCTCGACTCCGCGAATAGAAATTTGGCTCTTAAACAAGCGGGTTCAACGCCGGAACAAATTGCCGCTCAAGAAGCGCAAGTCAGATCATATGAAGCCAGCGTTAATTTTTATCAAGCGCAATTAAATCAGGCTTACGCGAATTATAGAAATATATTTGCGCAATACGATAAAACGTTTTTGCGTTCTCCTATAAACGGCATTGTTTCAAAGAAAAATGTCGAGGCGGGAGAATTGGCATCATTAACAACGCCGGCTGTTTCCATAATCAGCGACAGCAAATTTGAGATTGACGTGAATATTCCGGATGTTGATATCGCAAAAATAAAAGTCGGAAATGAGGCGCGTGTTACGCTTGATACTTATGGAGAAACGGAAATTTTTACAACAAAAGTTGTTTCTATGGATCCGGCGGAAACCGTGATAGAAGGCGTTCCGACATACAAAACGAAGCTCCAATTTGATAAAGATGATCCGCGCGTAAAATCCGGAATGACCGCGAATATTGATATTGTTACTGATAAGAAAGATGGCGTTTTACATGTGCCGCAGCGCGCGGTTTACACAAAAGAAGGAGAGAGATTTGTTAAAGTCAAAAATGAAAAAAGCGAATTGGTTGAAATTAAAGTTCAAACAGGTATAAGAGACAATAACGGTAATATGGAAATCAAAGAAGGGCTGAAAGAAGGCGATAATGTTTTAACCAGTATTCTATGAAAATCATAGAAGTAAAAGATCTATGCAAAATTTATAAGGATGACGGGACTGAAACTTCGGCTTTGCAGGGTATAAATTTGAATATTGATAAAGGAGAGTTTGTTGCGATAATGGGGCCGAGCGGTTCCGGAAAATCGACGTTATTGCATGTGCTTGGGTTTTTGGACAAACACACAAACGGCACCTATCTTTTTAACGGGAAAAAATTTGACGATTACACGGATGAACAAGTTGCGCATATCAGAAATAAAGAAATGGGATTTGTTTTTCAGATGTTTAATCTGCTGCCGAGAACCAGCGTTTTTGATAATGTAAAACTGCCTTTGTTTTATTCCAATATACCTGCGTTTGAATGGGATAAACTGGCTTGCGAAGCCATTGAGTCCGTTGGTATGTCGCATCGCATGCATCATGAACCTTCGCAATTATCCGGCGGCGAAAAACAAAGAGTCGCAATCGCGCGGGCGCTTGTTTTAAATCCGAGCGTTATTTTTGCGGATGAACCGACCGGGAATCTTGATTCAAAATCCGGACAACTTATTATGAAAATTTTGCAGGATTTGCACGAAAAACACGGAAATACGATTATCCTTATCACTCATGAAACTTTTACCGCGGATCATGCCGGCAGGATTATCAAATTGCATGATGGCAAAATAATCAGCGATCAAAAAGTAAAAAATCGCATAAGGGCAGAGGACTTTGTAAAATAATTTTTATGAATTTAAACTACAGTTTAAAAACAGCGATAACGGGTTTAAAAACGAATAAATCGCGTTCCGTTTTAACCATACTCGGCATTGTTATCGGCATTGCCGCGATAATACTTATTTCATCTTTGGGCGCGGGAGCACAGGCGTTGATTATCGGACAATTGCAGGGAATGGGTACAAAAACAATTACCATTCTTCCGGGCAGACAACCAAAGAGTCTTATGGATGCCACGCAAATATTTAGCGATTCTTTGGTGAATAAAGATTTGGACGCGTTAAAGAAAAAAACAAATGTTCCGCATCTCGCGAAAATAATGCCTATTGTTTTTGGCGCAGACAGTGTTTCAGCCGGCAGTGAGTCATACAGATTGACGATTTTTGGAGCTTCGGATTCGGTGGCTAAGATATTTGATATATATCCGGACAAAGGCGAATTTTTTACGGAAGAAGATGTGAGAAGCAAAGCCGATGTTGTTGTGATCGGATCAAAAGTTAAAAAAGAATTATTCGGTTCATCGGAAGCTATCGGGCGAAAAATTAGAATTAAAGGAAAAAGCTTTCGTGTAATTGGAATTTTACCGGAAAGGGGACAATCTTCCATGCAAAATTTTGATGAATCCGCAATTGTTCCGTACACAACAGCGCAGCAATATATTTTTGGCATTAAATATTTTCATCGTCTTATCATTGAAGCGGATGCGGATAAAAATGTTTCGCAAACAGTACGGGATATTGAAATAACATTGCGTAATTCGCACGATATTACGGATTCCGAAAAAGATGATTTTCATGCGGAAACCTCAACTGATATTGTTGCGAGACTCGGTATCATCACAAATGTTTTAACGATGTTTCTTGTTTCGGTTGCGGCTATATCGCTTATTGTCGGCGGCATCGGGATTATGAATATCATGCTTGTGTCCGTCACGGAACGCACTCGCGAGATAGGGCTTAGGAAAGCGCTTGGCGCAACTGAAGAAAATATCTTGCTTCAATTTTTACTTGAATCAATCGCATTAACGGGAACAGGTGGTGTTTTTGGCATAGGACTTGGCGCGGTTTTATCTTTTTTTGTATCTTTTATTTTGGGTAGAGTCGTGAGCATGAATTGGCAATTTGCGTTTCCGTTGTCGTCTGCGATTATCGGACTTGCGGTTTCGGCGTTGATAGGTTTGGTTTTTGGACTTTATCCCGCCAGAAAAGCGGCTAAAAAGAGTCCGATTGACGCGCTTAGATATGAATGATATTCAACTCGCAATTTTTTTACCACGATTTTATGATAAAATGATTTTTAGTATTATTTAACTTTTTTATTATGCAAAAGTTTAGTGCCCTTGGTCTTGGTGTCGCTTCCGGAGCAACGACAGCAATTCTTTATCTGATTTGCTCATTTTTCTTCGGGTTTTATCCGGAATTGACGATTAAAGGCGGAGGTTATCTTATGCATGGCATAGAGATGAAAGTTCTTGAGCCGATGACTCTTCTCAGTTTTTTCGTCGGTTTGGTTGTATGGGTTTTGGTTGCGTTTATTTTCGGAGTCGTTTTTGCGTGGGTTTACAATATGTTTGTAAAATAGAGCGTCGTTGATTTGGCGTATCCGCTGTTATAATATTATTTGCGCGTGAAATGTATAAGCGCGTTATTGCGGGCCTGTAGCTCATCTGGTAGAGCGTTGCATTCGCATTGCAAAGGTGGGCGGTTCGAGTCCGCCCAGGTCCACCATAACGAATTTGATGAGTTTTCCGCCTCGCCCTCGCCTTCGGCTCG
>CAZNCD010000045.1:0-6728 GCA_964571575.1 uncultured Candidatus Peribacteria bacterium | reverse complement strand
CATGTGCTGAAAAATTTAATCTACAATGGAAACTTAACTGTGATACAATACACAAATAGACTTTTAATACGTTACGTAATATAATTTATTTTAAAGGCACGTTTATTTTTTAACCCAAAAATATGAAAAAGAAGCTCGCAATTTTGATGGTGGCGATGATTGCCGTTACTTTTCTTGCCGGATGCAGTAAGGCGGAAAGCCCGGCAGAAACAGCAAGCAAGGAGGCGGTGAAAAATTTGGCTGATTTGGCGGCGGTTCAGCAAAAACTCGGAGAAAATTATGATCCAAATAATCCTGCGGACGTAGCAAAAGTAATGGAAGCTTACGGCCAATTTGGAGCACAAATGGAACTTCAGGAATTTGAAAAGGCTGAAGCGGTTGATGCGCCAAGTGGATTTCCTTCAAGCTTGATATATAGTAAGGGAAAAATCACAGAGTCTTCTGATAATGGTGATGAGGAATATATGAATAAAAGTATTACCATAAAGACAACCGAAGACGTGAAAATGGCAAAGGAGTTTTACAAAAATTTATTTTCTCAAACTCCATGGAAAATCACATCTCAATCAAGCGAGACCAGTGGAGCTTCCTATGAGGCGAAGGATGCCGCTAATCTTAAAGCAGGTGTGGATATAAGTTCCGACCCGTATTCAAAAATAGTGAATATACGCATCTCGTATTCAGGTAATATTACGAAATAATATAACTTTAATTTATGAATCAACATTTATCTTTAAACTCCGTAGAAGACTTTTTTGCCCTTTATTTAGTAAAAAAGGCGCCTTATACCATACCATTGCACGCGAGAGAAAAAATCGTCGCGATTGTTCCATGGATTGATCTCATTTTGATTATCGTGTTCTTACCGGTTTTAGTGGCGCTTTTGGGGCTTAATTTTGTTTTTTATAGTTCCGTTTGGCCAATAATGGGTGCTCATGCGTATGGGTGGGGACTTTCCACTATCATTTCTTTTGTTCCATTTGTTCTTGAAGTTTTTGCCATTTACGGACTTTTTAAACGAAAAAAATATGCATGGAAATTGATGATGTATGCGTCTTTATTAATTATTATTGAAAATATACTTTTCTTTAGTATTGGAGGAATTTTAGGAGGAGTCATTGGCCTTTACATACTTTTTCAAATCAAAGAATATTATAAGTAAGCATTAATACATCACGTCCAGTTGACCTTCGTTTGTGTTTCCAAGTTTGAAATGAAGATTTAATGTCATACCGATTTTAGTTGCGGTAAAATCCAAATTTGCGTTGCTGTCTATTTTATATCCGAGATTTATCATGGCGGCACCAATTTTGTTTATATCGTCTTTTGTCACAAGTCGTTTGAATCTGTATGCAACCCATCCGGCGGTATCATCATCCCATAATTTTACTTCGTTATTGAATATTTTCTTTAAAACCGGCATTAATTCATCATTCACTATTTTCCCTTTTTTGGTCGCGGTTTCTATTTCTTTTGTTTCTTCATATTTCATTTGAGGACGTGTTTTTGTAACGGCAGTGCCACCCACCGCATCGTTTTTGCCTGTTACGCTGCAAAATTTTACATTGTAGGTTTTGGCTTCCGAGGCAATTGTACTTACACCTTTTTTATCGCTTACCTTGATTTTTCTAACAATATTATCCATTGGATATGACTGTAACAATTTGGGCGAATTTAATTTATTGGCAACAATGTAAGAACTTACATCATTACTTTCCGTGTCGGTAAAATCTGCAACAAGGCCGTTATCATTGCCCAAATTTCCATTGGCATCCAGTTTCATAATCATTGCTTCAGTGTATTCTACCCATGCGCCCATACTCTTGTATTTAATTCCGGTGCGCCAAGTTCCAGCTATCGCGTATCCGGAATCAGCGGTTTGGACTATAGCGTAGCCGTCCAAGTTTTTTGTTTTGCCTATAGTCTTTCCCCATTGATATTTAAAATTTGCATCTGTTTTTACCAAGATGATGTTTTTAGCTTCATAAAGGGAGCTTGTTGCCTCAATAGTGTCGGCAATTTTTTCCATGTTTCTTTTAGATGCTGGTGTTTCTGGGCTCCCGAGAGGGTATTTTTTATAATATTCAGTCATCATTTTTTCGGCTGCTTTTGCGCGCTCGGCAATTTGTTGGTTTTCAATAGCTAGGAAATTTCCCATGATGATATATCCTCCGTCTTTTGTTTTTTTCACCACAGGATCTTCCAGATATTTTTTGAGCTTGAGAGTTCTTGTCCATTGAAATTTACCCTTGGAATTTACTTTAACAGCCACAAAACTTATTTCTTTGCCGGCATTTTTTGTTAATTCTGCAATTTCATCCGCTGCCAAACTGGAGGAATAAAAATTTCCTAAAGCCATATATCCGCCATCCGAAGTTTGTTCAGCCGTGAAGAAAGTTCCGAAGGGTAAGTGCATTTTTTTAGGGGTTCCCACCTTGAGGCTTTTGTCAGGATTCATTGTTAAATTTGGAATCTCAAGCGGTACGCTTTCCAGTCCGGTTGCCCATTCATAGTCTCCGTTTTTATTTAATTTCACGAGAGCCGGCACATTTTGATTATTTTCATTTACGAGTTTGATATTGCCGATTAAAATGTAACCGTTGTCTTTTGTTTGTTCCGCGAATTTGACCGGGAATTGTTCGTCAGCGTCAATTTCTTTAAGCCAATTGGTTTCGCCATTAGTATTAAAGCTTCCCAAAAACATTATGTGCATTACATCGGCTACGTCCGGCTGTCCGGTCAATTTTCCCGTCAATCCTGACATAACAAATCCACCGTCTTTTGTAGGAATGAGTTTAGCCGGGGTATCTATGCTTTTTTCGCTTACTGTCCTTGTCCAAATAGGGTTTCCCTTGCTATCAATTTTTACTACAAGATTATCTCCCTGTCCTTCAAGTTCTATTTGTTCCGCATCTGTTATAAATTCGCCACTGATTTCTCCTGCCGCGACATAATTTCCATCCGTCAATTGAGTGATCGCATAACCATCTGAACTGCAATTATTATAAAGTTTGCTCCATTCTTTATTTCCATTATTGTTGGCTTTGATCCAAAACATGCTATAACCACACAATTCACCGGGATTAACAGTATGTCCCGTAATGGCATACCCGCCATCTTTTGTTTGTATTACCGCATAAGCATCCGATAACTCTTTGACGCGATATGATTTTATGAATGTTGTAGTTTGTATTGTTTGGCACTTGTCTTTTACCGTAGAAATAATGCTGTTTAGATAATTTCTTGCGTTAGGAAGATATAACAAAAACGCGGAGATGAAAATCACTGCTATTACAATTGCGGAAATGTATATTTTTTTACGTATCTTTTTACGCATATATCAATCTTCCTATTATTAAGGTGGAATTGCAAATTGCGTACTGTATTACGGTTAAGTTTCCCTTGGCATATAAATTTTGGATGAGGTATTTGCATAAGTTCAGATACATATTGCACTCCATAGAGTGTTAATTTCCTTTGGAGTGCAATTATGGGTGGACTCACTTGGCTCGGTATAAATTGCTTGTTTTATTTTAATATAGGTGTATAGTTGAGCCACTGTAGGTTTCTTAGTTAGTTTCTTCCTTGTTTGTATTTAAGCTTAGTAAGTGTGCAGGGATAGTAAACGATGAAAGAAGGTCGCCCTGCATTTATTAACCAATTTAACCAAAACATCAATGGCAAAAAAATTGTATGTCGGAGGCTTGTCTTACAGCACGACCGAGGAATCCTTGAAAGAGTATTTCTCACAGGCTGGTGCGGTTGAGGCGGCAACGGTCATCATGGACAGAATGTCCGGAAGGTCAAAAGGATTTGGCTTTGTCGAATTCACAAACGATGAAGATGCCGTGAAGGCAATCGAAATGTTCAACGGTAAAGAATTCGAAAGTCGCAGTCTTACGGTCAACGAGGCCCGTCCTATGACGGAACGCCCGCCACGCAGAGATTTCGGCGGCGGTAGAGGCGGTTTCGGCGGAGGAGGCAGACGTTTTGACAGATAGTCTTTGAAATAAGACAAAAAATAAAAGGCGGGGATAATTAAAAATCTTCGCCTTTTTTATTTTTCAATCGCTATAGTCGGTTTTTGAGCGGCTGCGTTGCCTATTTAAACCGCTTGAACCATTATTTCATTTGGATGCGGAACAAGCGTGAGCATTCCTTCTTGTTCTTTAAGTTTCCTTTGTGAGTTAGTGATTCTTGCGTCAATTTGCGTTGTGTCCGCGTTTTCTTGCGCCATTTTTTTTCTTTCCGTTATTTCGGTTTTAAGTTCCGCGCGCATTTCCTTTTGCGCTTTTCCGGATTTCACGGCCATCAAAGCCTCAAAAATTTCTTGACTTACAGGGCCTCTTTCGTTGTCGCCATCTGGTGAAATTTGTATTAAAGCGCCGTCTGGATTGATTTCGTTTGTTTCTTTATCAACCGATCCGACTTGTATTTCGTGAATTGGGGCCACGGCCGCTGCTGTGCCGACAGCGATTGCTTCCATATTGTTTTGTTTTGCCATTTTTTCCAGTTCATCCGGAGATATATCTCTTTCTTCAATAATCCAACCTTTTTCTTCAGCGAGTTTTAGAATTGTTTTTCTTGTTATGCTGTCCAAAATCGTTCCGTGTTCAAGCGACGGCGTTATGATTTTATGTTTTCCGTCAGCACTTCTTCTAATAAATATGATGCTTGATGCGTTTGTTTCTTCCACCCTGTTTCCGGCCGCATTTGTGAAAATAACACCCGCCATGCCTTTTGCTTCAGCTTTATGGATTAAATCTATTGTCGGAGAATAAGAGCCGTCCATTTTAAGCCATCCTATGTTGCCGCCTTCCGCCACTCTGGCTCTTCCTTTTGCCATGAAGAATTTTTTTCTGCCGCGCTTGAAATAGCTTTCCGCGCTTCCGATTGGAACGGCGCACATAAGCAGAGTGTATTGATGTGAATTGCCGACTTTTAATTTTGGCCCGTGATCAAACCAATCCGGTCTGACATAAAGCCTTCCTTGTCCGGTTGGCGGAATATACGCCCAGTTTGCCTGTATTGTTTCAACAACCATTCTTTCAAAAAGTTCATATGGGATCGGAGGCATTTCCAAAAATTCTCCTCCGCGGGACATTCTTTCCCGGTGATCTTTTAATCCAAAAATCATAACTTCGTTGTCTTCATTTCTTTCCACGCCGATTCCTTCAAACAAGCCGGTTCCATATTGTTTGATTTGTTCGAGAGGAAAGCATGTGTATTCAATGTTTGGAGCAATAACTTCTCCGTCCCATTTTCCGTTTTTTCCGGTTTTTTCATCTACTTCGCATGTTGCGATTGTGATGTGGCTTGTTTTTGAATATGTTGTGCCGAATCCGAGCGCGTTAATTTTAGACGCATCCACAACCGTTTGCGGGTCCATGGGCTTTATAAAATTCGCGGCTTTCATGTTTTTTGGCATGCGTATCAGCGCGATAAACCTTCCGTTTTTCGCAAGCTCTTCGGATTCGCCAAATGTTGTCCACGGATACAAAGGCGTGCCGAATCTGTCAAAAGCATCCATTCTTATTGTTGCAATCCAGCCTTTTTCAAACAATTCCCGCAAATGTTCTCTGAAAATCGGAAGCGTGTCCATTGAAAATATCTCGACGTTTGCAGTTCCTTTCCCCAAGATTTTTGCGATTCTTTCCGTTGTTTCCGTGCGGTTTTCTTCGGTTAAATCATCAAATTCTTTTTCAATCAATCTTACATGCCCGTTTTGATTGTTTATATATTGCGTTCTTGTGTTCAAAAGAGTAGACCTGTCAAACAATCTTCGTTCACCAG
This sequence comes from uncultured Candidatus Peribacteria bacterium, assembly GCA_964571575.1. Classification (GTDB taxonomy): domain Bacteria; phylum Patescibacteriota; class Gracilibacteria; order UBA1369; family UBA12463; genus UBA12463. The sequence goes on along the minus strand of CAZNCD010000045.1, from coordinate 935 downwards.
ATAATCTCTGTCCGCTTTCGTTTATTAAAGGCGTCGGGGGCTGTCCTTCCGGATGATGAATATAATCCGGTACATCGTTTTCTGGAGCGGGTGACAGAATCGCACTTTCCATATTTTTGATTTATAAAAATAGGAGAGTTATATTACCTTCAATCTTTTATTTAAGTCAAGCTTTATTTTTATTAACAATCGCCGCAGCAGGTTCGTGGTTCAAATCCGTGTTCTTTGTCAAATCTGCGGCCTTCGTACCTGGTGAGTTCAACAACATTTTGCTGGCCGAGAATTTCTTTTGCGAGAGGATCATTATATTCACCGTCAAAAACAACGCGCGTGATTCCCGCGTTGATGATCATTTTTGTGCAAATAACGCATGGCGAAGCGTTGCAGTATAAAGTCCCGCCCGAAATATCTATGCCGAATTTTGCGGCTTGAGTGATTGCGTTTTGTTCCGCGTGGGTTCCGCGGCAAAGTTCGTGGCGCGTGCCTGACGGAACATGCAATTTTTCACGCAGACAACCGCCTTGTTCAGCACAGTGAGGTATTCCTTTTGGCGCGCCGTTATATCCGGCGGTGAGCTGTTGTTTGTCTTTTGCGATAACGGCTCCGACATGTCTGCGCAAACATGTTGATCTTTTTGACCAAACATAAGCGAGTTCCATAAATACTTCGTCAAAAGTCGGACGATCGGCATCATTCATCAATCCGAAAAAGTGATTTAATTTTTGTTCGAGTTCGCGAATAGTTCCTTTGTTGTTTATCAAAAAATCCGCCATATTAAGACATTTTGAAATTTGTTGGCCGGAACTTTTTTCTCCTTTGCCCATTTCGCGCGAGAGATTTTTTTCTATTTCTGGTTTTGACGCGCGTTTTTCTCCGACGCGGCCGCGTTTGAGTATGCGGTTTATTATTGTTTCCGTTGGCGCAAAAACTCCGAT
>CAZNCD010000044.1:0-6851 GCA_964571575.1 uncultured Candidatus Peribacteria bacterium | reverse complement strand
TAAACATCAAAACGTATTTTTCGCCTTTCACGACTTTTCCGACTTTTACGGCGCGCGCATTTTCCGAAATATTGCCAAGCCCCCATTTTTTATTGTAATGATCGAGGATAATTTGCGTTAAATCCGGATGAACGCACCACATCATTCTTTCCTGCGTTTCAGCGCAAGCGATCACGTGTGGCGGTATTATATTTTTGCGGCCTTCGGCCGTATTATACGCCGTATTCACGGCTTCCAGATTCATTTCCGCGCCAAACCCAACCTTGGAAACCATTTCCACGCTCGAACAAACAAAACCTCCGGCGCCCAAATCTTTAAACGCAACTTTTTTGAGCCAGCCGTGTTCGCGCAGAATTTTAAATAAATCATAAGTGCTCGCGAGAATATGCCTTTTTAAAAACGGATTCGGCTCCTGAACAGCGGATTTTTTGGCTTCTTTCTGATCTTCGTCGAGATTTGCCGAAGCAAACGCGGCGCCGCCCATTCCGCTTCTGTCTGTCGCTTTTCCGACCAGGATAAATTCATAACCTTTTTCCGCCGCATCTTTCGGCACGTACGAATGAATCAGTTCACTCTCTTTCAAAATGCCCACGGAAACCACATTCACAAGGCAATTATCATTATAAGATTTATGAAAATAAATATCTCCGCCGAGGTTCGGAACACCGATCGGATTGCCGTATCCGCCGATTCCGGAAATAACGCCATTTGCAACCCAGCGCGAAGTGTGGTTCGTTATTTCGCCGAATCTTAAAGGATCAAGCGTGCCGATTACGCGCCCGCCCATGCACAAAACATCGCGCACGATTCCGCCGATGCCTGTTGCCGCGCCTTCATAAGGGACAACCTGCGATGGGTGGTTATGGCTTTCGTGCGCCATAATTAAACCATAACGATCTTTGCCGACTTCACAAATTTCAACAACGCCGGAATCTTCCCCCGGCCCAAGAATCACATTCGGCGCATCAGACGGAAACATCCCCAGATATCTGCGCGAACTTTTATACGAACAATGTTCCGACCCTTGAATACTGAAAATCGTGGCTTCGGTAAGCGTTGGATTTCGGCCAAGCAATTCCGGCACATGCCGCGCTTCTTCAATGGAAAGCCCAAGTTTATGCTCACGCAAAATCTCCGCAAGCTGTTTGTCATTCGATTTTTGAAATTCTAAAATTAGATCGCTCACAAAACCAGTATATTGGGACGAAGACAAAAAAACAATGGGGACGGAGGCGATTTTCGCTTACATCCTTATCTCACGAACCTCAGCATCGCCATAATTCTTGCCTTTTTTATGGCTGAAGCAAGCGCTTTTTGATGTTTCAGGCACGTGCCGCTGTAATAATGTGGAACGATTTTTGCGTATCTTGTCGTGAATCCGCTTAACAATTTGAGATTTTTATAATCAACGTGTTCAATTTGATTCGCGCAGAGTTTGCATTTTCGATTTTGATATGTGGGCATTTGATTTTTTAGTTAATTTATTGAATCGCTTAGAGGGCGCGTTTGGCGCTTAAAACTTTTCGCACAAGCGGCTCCATTTTTTTTACTCTTCTTTGGCCGTTTCCTCCAAAAATTCATCAAGGCCGTTTTCATCGCCGGATTCCGGCGATGTTTCCACGAGAACATTTTCTTCTTCGCCAACCGCCGCATCAGCTTTTGGACGTTTTTCCAAAATAATAATATCTTGAACAACAACTTCCGTCCTGAATTTTTTTGTGTTGTCGGGCAGCAGAATCACACGAGTCTTTAAATATCCTTCAAGATAAACAAGCTTGCCTTTTTTTAATAATTGCATACAAATTTCAGCGAGTCTTGCCCATGCCACGACTTCATGAAATTCGGTTGAAGCGTGTTTTGCGCCGTCTTTTGTCGCCCATTCGCGGTTTGTCGCAACGCCGAATGTCGCGATCGGCTGGCCGCTTTTTGTTTGTTTAAGTTCAGGATCGCGCGTTAAATTTCCGATGATAAACACTTTATTTATGTTTCGCATGGTTAATTGGTTATTGGAGTTTTTAAATTGTTATATCGGGATTTTCCATAATTTTTTTAAGTTTTTCATCCAAATCATCAAGCTCTTCCTTGGGTTTTTTCTTTGACGGTTTTTCTTCCGCAACCGGCGCTTCTTCCGCCGCGGGAGCTTCCGCTTTCGGGGCTTTTTCCGTGATAGGAACTGCGGCTTCCGTTTCTGACGCCTCTTTTACCGTCGGCATTTTTTCTTCAACAACGACTTCTTTTTCCGGCGCCTTTTCCGCTTCCGCGGTTTTCTTTACGGCGCGTTTTTCTTTAATTTCTTTAATCTCGGTTGTTTTTTCCGGCGCTTTTTCGACAATGAGTTTTCTTAAGGTCTTTTTTTCTTCTTCCTCGGCTTTCTTTTCTTCAAGTTTTTCTATTTCCTTGGCTTCAGTTTCATATTCTTTAAATGTTTTGAGGGTATAATCAGCCGGAGTTTTTGTGAGCAAATGCCGCACCACAACATTATCAAGAAGCAATGTTTTATTTAACTCATTAACCTTTGCTCTGTCTTCAAGATTAAAATTTAAAACATAATAAATTCCGCGGTCCTGTTTTTTTATTTTATAAACAAGATCACGCATGCCCCAATTATCTTCAACAATAACTTTTCCGCCGGCGTCTTCAATAAGCTTTTTAAGCTCCGAAACCTTTTTTGAAATTTCGGTTTCTCCCAAATCATGGAGAAAGATAATCATTAATTCGTACGATTGTACGTCAGGAAGTAATCGTGCCATTTTATTTGGTTAAAGAATAAATTCTTGAGTCGTCCTGCGCGGCGCAAAGCCGGAGGCGGACGACAAAAATGGTTAGCTCGATAATCTTAATAAAAAGGAATCGCGAACGCAAGAGAAAATTTTGGGGACGGTTCTCTATTCACACAATATTGGCTTCGCGTTTAATATACGCAGAAACGAATTGATTGCCGCGCGCTGTCATATGCAAATTGTCTCCGGCGGTTAATTCAGGTTTTTGCCTTGTTAAATCCGTCTGACTGCCAAGCGCCGCATACAAATCCACAACTTTATCAACAAGCCCGCCTTTTTGCGAACGGATCCAACTATTGGCCTTTTCGGTTTCCGATTGGAGCCTTAACGGATTTTTACCTTTTTTCATGTATTCGCCCCACGGATGGATTGTGCACGCGACAACTGTTAATCCGGCTTGTTTCGCCAAGCCATACATGTTTGCAAGATGGCCTATAATATCTTTTGCGTTCGCTCCACCCCATATATCGTTGACTCCGCCGGCTATCACAATTTTTTTGATTCCAGCCGGCCTTGAAGCTAGCGTTGAAGAAAAATTCCTATCCATTTCAGAAACGCGCTTTCCGACTCTTGCATCAACAGCCGCGCCTCTAAGGTTTTTCATAGAAGAAAAGCCAACCGTAAAAGAATCCCCGACAAAGAGGGTTTCATTGGTCGATGTTTTTGCGATTTCATGAGTTTCTCGATCTCGATCTCGAGCGGATTCCTGTGGCGCAATCACGGTTGTTCCTCCTTGCGTCGCAACCGCTTCGCCCCCGCCATTTTTTGCCGCGGCCATTCCCGCAAGCTGTTGTTTGTAATATTCGGCTCCATTTGCCACTTTCCATGCGTAACCACCGATCATATCAACGCCCGATTTAAACCGACCGGTGCTTAAATAATATCTTAATCCGCCGGCTCCTTCATGATGCGCGATATACAACAGGTAGTTGTCGCGCGGATTATTCAGATCAACCCGTCGTCCAAGCGCCTGCTCAACAGGCTTCAAATCCAGTTTTTTAAAATATAAAATTCCCGAATAAACCTGTCCCTCAAGCGAATTTCTGAATTCATCATACGAAACATTGCGGAATTTATCGGTTTTCCCCAATTCGGCATAGGTCCATTTCCAGTTGCTTCCAAGCAATTGAAATAAACCCCATGCGCTTGAAGTGCCCGGACTCGCGTTCATTCTAAACCCCGATTCATATTTAATAAACGAATACAAAACCGGTTTGAAGCTTGCATCAAGCCCAAAATCAGCCATTGCTTTATCCATTGTTGCGTCCAACCGCGCCAAATCCGGCCGTTCAAAAACCTTTTCAAGATTTTGCATTTTGCCTCTGCTTGCACCCGGATTTTTACTGTAAATATCTTGCAAATGCGCCAATTCCTCGTGCTCGCGCGCAGCCTGATTCTTTTTGTAATCCGCAAGCTCACTATCGGTCCAAACTTCCACAACTTCAATCACATAATTGTCAAAAACCGGAATATAACCAGCCGAATCATAAAATCCGCCGCGCAGTCCTTGTCGCATAGTGCTCACACGCTCATTCCCTTTATCATCAGTAATCTTCACTTTTCTCACAGTTTCCGGCATCATATCACCCGCGCCGATATTCCAGTAGGCATCCATATTTCCTCTAAAATTAACCAAAATCCGGTTGCCGACTTGTAAAGATTTATCAAATTTTCCGCCTTCAAAATCTCTATAATTAAATGCGTTAAGCGTTTTCATGCCTTGGGGGTTAGTAACACTTCTTTCACTGAAAAGCAGCATCATTGTGCCATTTTTTTTGCCTTCAGCATGCAAAAGATCCATGGAAGAAGCCCGTCTTAGATTTTCAGAGGTAAGCTTATCTAATCCAAGGGTTTCAGCGGCTTTTTTGCGATCAGAAGCATCCAATCTTTCAAAAAACATGTCGGCTTGCAAATCAGCTCGCGCGTCGCGGTTTTCGCCAACAACGGATTCATGATCTTTAGGTCGTTTAAGCAGTCCGGGCTGTTGCTCAATATCAGGTAAATCAGGCTGCGGTTGCGGTTTTTCCAAAGCCATATTTTTTATTTTTGTATTATTATATAATTCTAGCACATTTTTTCATTCTGGGCAAGGTCACAAATCGCCAAATATGTCAAATCAAAAAGGGGGACGGTGGTGTTGCCAACCGCCACGAGGAACGGTCCCAGAAAATGGCCTCCATAAGCCAAAAATAAGATAACTATCCCCCAACATTTTTCCATTTTTGTCAATAAATTTTACTTGATATTCCATGTCGATACGCAAAACATTTTTTGGCTTATTCTTGCCAAGCCGCGTCCTATTTGATACATTTATTTAGAACACGAGATTTTTCGATTTGGATGCGCAAAATATAACAAAATTGAACATTAATACCGAAACAGCAACCTACAATTTGGAAATCAGCAAGCGTGCCAGAATAGAGCGTCATAAACGCGCATTCGGCGATCGAGGCATGCTGCTATCTTTTTCTTCCACAATTAAAGCTGCGACAGCGGAAATAGGAGCGTCCTTAAGAAGGAAGTTGGCGCTCAGCTCGGTATCTTTACCCCTCACAAGATTTAAGATGCCGGTTGATTCCATGCCTTTAAGCACAAAAAAAGCCGTACTCAGGAATATATTGATAATAGGAGCGCTTTTGATAGGACTTACAGGTTTTTCGAACTCAAGTTTGTCGGAAACAAGCGCGTATCTTGGGCAGTATGATGAATCTTTTGTAATGGATCAGGACGGATATTTCACAAAGGCGGCGCCCGTTGAAGCGGAATTTGCATTGGAGGCAAGAACGCAAGCCGTGGAACACATAATCGGGCCAAACGAAACGGTTTCGGAAATCGCGGCTTTGTATGGCGTAAAAACCCAGACAATTTTATGGGAAAACAATGTTGACCCGCTTAGAATAAAAAGCGGACAAAAACTTTTGATCCTTCCTTTTGACGGCATAAGCTATACCGTAAAATCAGGCGATACCGCGTCGACAATCGCAAAAAAATATGGAATTTCAGCTGATGATATTTTGCGGAAAAATAATATAACAACGCTTGTTAAAGGCGACAAAATATATCTTCCAAACGCAAAACCGATCCAACAGATTTCAAGAGATTCAATCGCGCGCGGCGGAACAAGTTCAAGATATCAATCTCTAGCCGGGAGCAATGCAAGCCCGAACGTTGGCAGACCGTTTATATTCCCGACGCTCGGAGTAATAACGCAAGGCTTCAAGAGAGGTCATTATGCTATTGATATAGCGAATCCAAACAGACCTCCGATATGGGCTGCGGGCAACGGCGTTGTTGAAAAAATTTCCGTTGGAACATGGGGCGGCGGATACGGAAATCACATCATAATAAAACATCCAAACGGACTTAAAACACTTTACGCGCATCTTGAATCGGTCTCGGTTTCCGTCGGACAGCAAATTACACAAGGACAAGCCATTGGCCGCATGGGACGCACCGGAAGAGTAAGAGGAGTGACGGGAATACACCTTCACTTTGAAGTAATAGACAATGGCGTTAAGAAAGCCCCTTCACTTTATTATTGAACACGCAATTAAAAAAATCGCGGTTATTATACGTATTATCGCCGCGCCAATTAAATGGCTGCTTTTGATTTTGATTCGCGTCTACCAAAAAACAATCTCGCCGGATCACGGTGTTTTTAAGCACGCGTTGCGCAATTTTGGTTTTTGCAGATACGAGCCGACTTGTTCGGAATACATGTACCGCGCGATAGAAAAATATGGGGTGGTGAGGGGCATTTTAAGGGGCGCTTGGCGGATTTTGAGGTGCAATCCGTGGAGCAAAGGCGGGGCGGATGAGCCGTAAACAGGATTTGACAGAATTACGATAACATATGAGTAATTTGCGAGAATCAAACGTGCCTCCGGAAGTTTCAAGAGCTTCAGTGAACGTTCTTGGCTTAGGAGCAGCAACAGGCATCGCTGCGCCGGTGGGGATTGCTGTTATAGCGGATTCTTTGGGTTATGTTGCGAGTCTGGAATTGTTGTACGGTTTGGTTGGCTTAGGCGCTGTCGAGATCATTGCTTCCATGGTTATGAATAGAAAAAGAAT
>CAZNCD010000043.1:0-7246 GCA_964571575.1 uncultured Candidatus Peribacteria bacterium | reverse complement strand
TTCTCAGCGGCCAGAGTATAAACAACAAGCGAGCAATCCGGCGGGATATTTTGCACGCGGTGCCCGATGGAAATTTTTATTCCTTTTTGCGTCAGCTTTTTTGTGATTTCGGATTTCTCTTCGTCCGATCCGCTCACTTTAAATCCGTTTGATTTCGCAAGCATGGACAAAGCACTCATTCCAATCCCGCCGATTCCGATAAAATGTATGCATTCCATCTTAATGAATATTACGGCTACGTTGTCTGTATTTGCAAGTTTATACTTCGTTAGGCGCGGAATCGTTGTTTCTGCTTCCGAGTGTGCTAAAATTCGATTATGAAGTTTAATTTGAGCGCCACATCAAACGCCACCAAAATAATTCTGATTTGCGAATTTATACTTGTTTCATATTTGCTGTACTCGCTTACGGTAAATATTTATCAAAGTTATCAAATTGATTCGCATATAAAGAATTTTCAAGAAGAAAATGCTAAAATCGTCGCGGAAAATAAAAAAAAGGCCGAAGACTTGCTTTATTACACTTCAAGCGAATATATAGATAAAATTGCAAAACAAAATTTTAATCTTATAAATTCGGGGGAAGAAGTTATTATTATTCCGGAAGGCGAAAATATTCCAATTAACGATGATGCGAGCAATGATTCCGCGGTGAAAAATTATTATTATTTGTCGAATCCGGCAAGATGGTGGAAGTTCTTTTTTGAGGTTCCGAATATGGAAAAATCTTAAATTTTATTGTGCTGACGCTCATCTTCTGTTAAATTATATCTCGCCGCGGGGTAGAGCAGTTGGCAGCTCGTCAGGCCCATAACCTGAAGGTCGCCGGTTCAAATCCGGCCCCCGCAACCACGCCCGGAGCGCAAGCGTAGGGCACTCTCTATAAAAAAGGCAGGGTAGCTCAGTGGTAGAGCAGCGGACTCATAAGCCGTTGGTCGCGGGTTCAACTCTCGCCCCTGCCACCACGCCCGTAACAAAACGGGGGACGCTTTTTTCGATCAGCTTGTCCTCGATTATTTTTCCCAACTTTTTCACTCCCGTTCCCTTTTCCGCAGAAATAAAAATCGGATTGAATTTTTTATAGCGTGATCGCAGCGGCGCGCACCCGTCGGCTTTCCGCCATTTGTCTATTTTGTTGAAGACATAAATTTCTGGCTTGTTTGAAACTTCGAGATTGCGTAAAACTTCTTCCACAACCAAAATCTTTTCCTCTATATCCGAATCGGTTATATCTATTACATGCAACAGCATATCCGCTTCGCGCACAACCTCGAGCGTGGCGTAAAAAGATTCAATCAAAAAGAGCGGCATATTTTTTATAAAACCAATTGTATCAGCTATCAACACGTTTGAACCTCGCTTTTTCATCCACATATGTCCAAGGCGAGTGTCCAGAGTCGTAAAAAGCTGATTCGCGGAACGGACATTTTGTTTATGTGTGAGCGCTTTCAAAAGTGTGGATTTCCCGCTGTTTGTATATCCGACAAGTGCAATAATTGGGATGTTTTTCTTTTTATAAATTGAACGTTGCTCTGCGCGTACGCGCCGAATTATATCAAGTTTTGATTCAAGCTCTTTTATTAAACGGCGGAGATGGCGTTTTTTGACTTCAAGCAGTTTTTCACCCGAACCCGCGCGCAAACCTTTGATGCCCGCCTGTTGACTTAGATCGATCCCCTTTCCGTATAATTTCGGGAATGAATGTTTAAAACGCGCGAGTTGAATTTGGAGTTTCGCTTCGGAGGTGTGCGCATGTTTTTCAAAGATCTTCAGAATCGTATCAACGCGATCCCAAATTTCCACATTAAACATTTCATCCAAATGTTTTATTTGATTTGGCTTGAGCAAATTATTAAAAATTACAACATCCGCGTTCAGTTCCGTTATAAGTTTGCTGATTTCTTCGGCTTTGCCGGTTCCAACAAATGTTTTTGCGGAAGGGCGACCTCGTTTTTGGATTATCTTTATGATTACAACGCCGCCGTATGTCTCAACAAGTCTGCATATTTCGGCAAGATCTTTATTCGCCTCTTTAAGCGATTTATCTTTTGGAACGACATCGACGACGATTGCGCGGGTGAGATGCTCCATGCAATTTAATTATAGCAGAAATGGTCCCTTATAATTTTGGAACCTCGATCGGCCTTGAAACATCGATTCCGATTCGGCTTGAAATTTCCTGATCTACGAATTCGCGTTTGCGCGCGTATTTAAGTCGTGAATATTCTTTTACGATTTCCGCGATTTTTTTATTCGCTTTTGATTCGTCGTATATTGTTTCGAGCGAAAACGGCTTTGACGTCGTGCTGTTAATCAGCATTTTCATATACGCTTTGTAATTGCCGATTCCCATCAAATCCTGTTCCGTTAAATACGGGGATAATTCTTTTACCAAAAATTCGGAATCCTCGGCGCCTATTCTGAATATAGTCATAGAACCGACGTTACCGAATACCGCGTCTCTGATTTGCGTGCTTGTTTGTCCGAATTTTGATACAACGAGTTGATTTATATACTGATGCGCCATTATAAGATTTAACCTGTATTTTCTGGCTTCCGATAAAATCGAACAGAAACTTTCGGTCGCGAAACTTTGGAACTCATCAACGTAAAGATAAAAATCTTTGCGTTCCTCTTCCGGAATATCCGCTCTGCTCATCGCAGCCATTTGCAGACGTGCGACAATGATAAGACCGAGTAATTGCGTGTTCAAATCCCCGATTTTACCTTTTGAAAGATTAACGAGCAGAATTTTTCCTTCATCCATGATTTTGCGGAAATCAAACGCGGAGCGAGTTTGGCCGATTGTGTTGCGCATAATTGTATTTGTAATAAACGGCCCGAATTTTGCGGAAAAATACGGAATCATTTCTTGTCTTTCGCGTTCACCGGTTTTCGCGTATTCATGCTCCCAGAACGAGCGCACAACCGGATTTTTGGATTTGCTGACTTTATATTTCATAAATTCGTCATCGACAAAAATTCTGGGGACGTCTATAAGAGTCGCTCCTTCTTCCTCGTCTTCCATAAGCGTCAAGCAAGCGTTTCTAAAATAGTGCTGAATGCGCGGACCAAATATTTCATCGCCGAATAATTTGATGAATATTTCAGTCGCCTGCGTTGACGCCAGATCTTGTTGTTCCGGCGTTTTGGCCTCAAGTATGTTTAGCCCCATCGGCCTTTCTTGATCCGAAGGATTAAATATTACTACGTCTTTAACGCGCTCTTTTGGGATGTGGAGCAGAATATTTTCAATAAGATCTCCATGCGGATCAATAACCGCAACGCCTTTGCCGTCCGCAATGTCTTGACGTACCATAAAGGCTAAAAACGCGGATTTGCCCGTGCCGGATTTACCAATAACGTAATGGTGTCTGATTCTGTCTTTATCCAAAAAATGAATTTCCTTTTTCATGCCGCGATAAGCATTGTTACCAAGCAGAATTCCTTCCCGCAGCATATCCGGCGGTGCGGCAAGAGTCCTATAACTGAGCCATTTTATAATCGGCGTAGTGTTGTATTTACTGCATGGAAAATGGAAAATCGTCGCAAGCTCTTCTTCCGAAAAAGTTGAGATTTTTTCTCCTACAAACATAAATTTGGATTCGAGCAGTCTGAAATTAAAATTATTTATGATCATTCTTGTACTAATTCCATCAAACGGAATTATACGTCTTGTCTGGAACCCATTTGCCGCTTCATCGTTAAAAACATTAAAAGCAACAATAAGATTATTCATGATATTTTCAGCTTCAAACATCGTATCTGATACGGCCACAAGCCTGATTACTGTGTCAAAACCGGTTCCTGAAGCCTTTTCTCCTATGCGTTTTGCGATTTCTTCTTTTGTCTGAAGCATTCTGACGTATCCACGTTCGTAATCTTTTTCGTCTTTTTGTTTTGGCACTTTATCGTATCCAAAAACGGATCCAACCAAAATTCCGTGGAGAGATCCAAGAATCGGTATTGCGGATAATTTGCTTGTCGGCCTTCCTTGAAATAACGCGGACCCCATTTTTTCCGCTTTTTTTGCCCATTTATTGTTTTTTGGTCTTATGATCATTTGGATATACGCCTTTTCATGATCTTTGAGCTTGGACATGGAGTTCGTCATATCGTTAAGCGGGTCATTTTCCAGTGTTTTATATGTTTTTATCGGAAACCAAAAATCTTTTTTAAGATACGCATAAAACGCTTTTGCCCGTTCGCCTTTTTCTTTTTTGATTATTATCGGATCGACTTGCGTTATTTCTGCGTCAGAGTAAAAAGATGTAATTTGTTTTTCGACAATGTTCATGTAGTAAGGAACTGTGACAACGTAGAAATTGAGCATTTTTTTCTCGCATACAAGTTCAAAAGACACTATGTTTGCGTGAAAAAGCCAAGTGTAAATTATGTTTTTTATGTTGAGCTCGCCGATTTCATGAATTGCACGGAAACATTGCTGCATTACACCGATTTTTTCCTTAAAGTCTTTTTGCGTGTCTTTTTCGGTATCTTTGTGCGAATCTTCATGCGGGAGAGTTACTTTATAATAAACGTTTTTTACACGTTTGACGTATTCATAGCGTATGAACCAAAACAGGAATTTTATCGCAAGATACGCGCCTATGATAATGAATGCCGTTTCCCATGGATGCGCGGCAATAAACGGCCATATTTGTTTTTGCAATACTGCCTTGATGCTGTTTAAAACAGCCTGCAGATTCATTTGTTTTTGTTTTATAGGAGGCCTTTGGCCTCTGTTATTTTAGTTTTCTATATATTTTAACAGAAAAACGGGAATTTTTCAAGCCCGGATGGTATCGATTCTCTATATTTACAGACTTTGTAATTCTACTGCTATTTTTTCGATTTTCACGCGTTTTTGTTTTGCGCTGTCTCTATCGCGGATTGTAACGCATTTATCATTAAGAGTGTCAAAGTCGATTGTAAGACAATATGGCGTGCCGATTTCATCTTGTCTGCGGTAGCGTTTGCCGATTGAGCCTGATTCGTCGTATTCAACTTTAAATTTGGTTTTGAGATCGTCAAAAATCTTGCGGCTGATTTTTATGAGTTCCGGCTTTTTGATGAGCGGAAAAACCGCGACTTGAACCGGTGCGATTGAAGGATGCAGTTTCATAATTACGCGCGGCTCGTTGTCAATCATATCTTCGGAGTACGCATCAATTAATGCGGTTAAAACCGTGCGATCAACTCCGAATGACGGTTCAATAACGTGCGGTATGAATTTTTCATTAGCTTCCTGATCAAAATAGCTCAGGTCCACACCGGAATATTCCATATGGCGTTTAAGATCGTAATCCGTGCGATACGCAATCCCCATCAGTTCGCCCCAACCAAATGGAAATTTGTATTCAATATCAATTGTTTTTTTTGAATAATGCGAGAGTTCTTTTTTATCGTGCTGGCGAGTGCGGAGATTTTTATCGTTGATGCCGAGTTTTTTGAACCATTTTCCACAGGATTTTTCCCATTGGTCGAAAATTTTCTCCCATTTGTCGTTTGATTTAATAAAATATTCAATTTCCATTTGCTCGAATTCGCGAGTCCTGTAAGTAAAATTCCCGGGTGTGATTTCATTGCGAAACGCTTTGCCGATTTGCGCAACTCCAAATGGGATTTTTTTACGCATAATTGCCGCAATATTTCTGAAATTAACAAAAATACCTTGTGCTGTTTCCGGCCGCATATAAACCGTTGACGCCTTTTCCTCAAGAACGCCTTGATGTGTGCGGAACATAAGATTGAATTCGCGAGCTTCGGTAAAATCGGACGTGCCGCATTTTGGGCACGGGAGTTTATGTTTTTTAATTATTTCCGAAATTTCTTTTAAAGATTTTCCTGCCGCTTTTTCGATTCCGAGATGCTCCTCGATTATTTTATCCCCGCGAAATCTTTCTTTGCATTTGCGACAATCCACAAGCGGATCTGAAAAAGACGCAATATGACCGGAAGCTTCCCAAACGCGCGGATGCATTAAAATTGAAGAATCAAGCCCCACCATATCTTCGCGTTCATGCACAAAATGCTTCCACCAGGATTCTTTAATGTTGTTTTTTAATTCAACCCCATACGGGCCGTAATCCCAAGTGTTTGCGAGTCCGCCGTAAATTTCCGATCCCTGAAATATAAATCCGCGGCGTTTACAAAAAGCAACCACTTTATCCATTAAATCTTCCGAGGAGACTTTTTTATCTTTTATTCTTCTGTTTTTCATAAATTTTGGAGTGACTTGGAGCAAGTTGGCGTGACTTGGCTATTTTTCTATCATAAATGTTACCGGCCCGCGATTGACGCTGTATACATCCATCATAGCGCCAAATTTTCCTTCTGCAACAGAAATTTCGAGTTTGTTTTGTATCGACGCGCGTATAATGTAATTTTATTTGATAGTTGGCGCAACCGCAAGCTGTTGTCCGACTTCGTCACCAGAATCATATATCGAATTTTCTTTAATATAAGCCAATTGTGCCATGCCGATTCATAAAGATTTGCGCATTATTTTTATAAGTGGGAAATTTGAGTCCTCATTTATTTTTTTAACCCCGCACTTATGAACGCAACAATCATCACTTCCGAATCGTCTTATGGAAAATTTATTCAAAAAGGATTTTTAAACGAAAACGTAAGCGCAACGGTTATAGATTTTGATGAACTTGACAGTTTTTTATACGCGATAAATTCCGACGTTTTTTTGTTTTATATTTCCGATCCCATCGAAAAATACAAAAGCTATGTGGATTTGATAAGATCCATGCGCGACAATTGCCTTATTGTTTTATTGACGGATTCTTCTTTATCGCGCTTAAAGCATTCGTGGATTAAAGAAAGCTTTGATTTGATTTTTTATAAACCGTTTTCTTATTTAACAATAGCTTTTGAAGTGAAATACAATATTTGCACAATGCGTGAAAAAAAATCCGAAAAAGAATTAAGATGCGGAAAAATTTTACTGGATTTAAAAAAACGTGAAGCGTATTACGACGGCAATAAAATCACCCTAAGGAACAAAGAGTTTATTCTTCTTCAATATTTGATAATAAACCGCGATAAAATTCTAACGAGACCTGAAATTCTTGAACACGTTTGGGATTACAACACGAATATTTTAACCAACACCATTGATGTACATATCAGCAGATTACGCCATAAACTAAACAAATTCAAAGCCGGAGATTTAATTAAAACCGTGCCTTGCGTGGGTTATGTTTATGAACCTAAAAAATAACTTGTTTTTTTAT
>CAZNCD010000042.1:0-7277 GCA_964571575.1 uncultured Candidatus Peribacteria bacterium | reverse complement strand
TCGCCCTGCGCGTTCATCAAAAATTCGCCGTAAAATTTCTTTTCACCTGTTGCCGGATTTCGCGTGAAACACACGCCGGTCCCGCTTGTATCGCCCATATTCCCAAAAACCATCGCTTGGATATTCACGGCCGTACCTTTTATATTCGTAACGCGATTTATTCTTCTGTAACGAATCGCGCGAATGTTGTTCCACGATTTAAAAACAGCCTCAATCGCAAGTTTCATTTGTTTTAGCGGCTCCTGCGGAAATTCTGCGCCAATACGCTCTTTCACAATTTTTTTATATGCTTTGATCAGCCGCTTCAAATCTTCCGCGTCAAGCTCCGTATCCAACTTCACGCCTTTCTCGCGCTTGATTTTATCGATTTCCGCTTCAAAATGTTCGCGGTCAACGCAAAGAACAACATCGGAAAACATTTGTATAAAGCGCCTGTACGAATCATGAGCAAAACGAGGATTGTTCGTTCGTTCCGCGAGTCCCTCAACCGCAACATTATTCAGTCCGAGATTCAAAATCGTATCCATCATGCCTGGCATGGAAATCGCGGCGCCGCTCCTCACGCTCACAAGCAGCGGATTTTTTGTGTCGCCGAATTTTTTTCCCATTTTCTTCTCCAGCTCCGCGATTTTTTTCTCAAGCGCCGCGTCAAAATCTTTCGGCAAACCGCTTTTTTCCAGATACAGATTGCACATTTCGGTTGTGATGGTAAAGCCCGGCGGCACAGGCAAGCCCAAATTCGTCATTTCCGCCAAATTCGCGCCTTTTCCGCCAAGCAAAAATTTCATATCTTTATTTCCTTCTTCAAATGAATAAATCGGCTTCAATTTTGGCTTTGCCCTGCGGTCGGCTGATTGACGCCTCGTAACCGCGCCTTTTCGCGCCATAACTTTGTCATCAGACCGTGTCCGCGGCGGCCGCGCATGCGGAGTTAATTTTTTAACAAACTTACGCGTAGCTCTTTTTGAAGCTGACGCAATCGCAGTTTTCATAGGTTAAATTGATTAGAGGTTGCTAATAATATAGCAAACAGCTTAAGAAAATCAAATGGGGACGGTGGTAGTCCCAACGGAGACGGGGAAGCAGGAACCGCATGCCGATTTCGTCACACCCCAGCCTCACCCGCCGCAAATAAAAAAGCCCGGGATTTTCACCCGGGCTTAAAATTCAAAACAAATATTTATTATTTGGTTTTAGCAGTAGACGGCTTAGTCGGAGCAGTAGACGGCGCCTTGAATATCGCTAAAACAGGGCTGTAATTGCCGATATAGCCGATATCGTTTTTCTTCACAAATAACGCAAAATAACGTTTTAATGTGTCGGTTGAGGTGAAAAAATACAAAGGGCCGGCTTCCGAAGAATATATCGGCCCTATTTTTTTACCCGCTGGCTCAAACAACGCTGATGCAAAATTTGATTCAACCGTATAATATGCGAGGTTCAGTGTATCCGGAATCGACTGAATTTTTTTATTGGCTTCAGCCGTGTAGGCAAGAATATCCGATGTATAAACACGCAACTCCAATTGATAACCAGGGGACATATTTTTTACGCTCCATTTTAATTTGAAATTATTTCCGTTGTTAAGGCCCACGGGGTTAAAAGATGAAATTGAAGGGATTTTTTCGCTGTAAACCGCCACGATATCACTTCTTCCCAATTCATTTCCGTCCTGATCGCTGATTTTAATCAAGGCATATTGCTTTAGTTTTGGATTAGCGCTTACAGGGAAGAAATTCGTATGGGTTTTCGCTTCAGTCGAATAATAATTAACCGCAATTCCGCCTTTAACTTTAAACATACATGGTTTCCCAGCCGCACATTTAGCCATCGGGCCCATATCGCCCGCGTATTTACCGTTAAACGTATAATAAAACAAACCATCTCCAGCCGAATTTTGCATAACGTAATTTGGTTTCATATTCGCTTTAGCGGTATAAACAAGCGCTTCTCCGGTATAAATATAAAGATCAACCTTAGCAGTGCCGCATAGGCCCTTTATAGACCATGCCATGCCAAAATAATTATCATTAGGTTTCGCGTAATTTACAGAAAAAGATGAAATTTTGGGCATAATCAGTTTCGTACACGGCGGCAATTGCTTTTTATAATCAATCGTTATTCTGCTTCGCTTAAAAATCAATCCTTGGAGTCCGCCCGCGTCGGTCGCCAAAACAATGCCAACGCCCACGACAATCACAAGGATTGCAACAATCAGCGCAATTTTACTTTTTTGTGTCATTTTAGTGAGGGTTAAATGATTATTGCATAAATCATAACAGACCCCCCCCAATGTCAATTCAACGGAATTGCAAAAAATAAAAATCAGTATGATTTGCTAAAACCGTCAATAGCGGAAATTACAGGATTTTGAATTTATAGTATGTGGCTTTGCCTTTTCCGAATTTTTCTATCATTTCCATCTTTATCAATTTTCTAAAATCCAGATTTCTTGTCGGCTTCGCGCGGCTTACCAGTCGCGCGTATTTTTTATCTGTTATAAAACCGTTTTCTTTAATATGTTTTATTATTTTGCGATGGTGCGGTTTAAGCTCCGTTTCAGGGCTTGCCGCGGCGGTTTTCAGTTCTTTTTCAACGCGCATAAGTTCGTCGATAATGCCTTCCGTAAAATATTCCAGCCATCCGGTAAAATCTATTTTATTTTTAATGTCATAATAATTTCCAATCGCGCCAACATTTTGAAAATACCGAGTCACATTATTATTGTAATAATTTTCAAAGCTGAAAAGATTGAAAGTATTAAGCCCCATTCCAGCCAATAATACTTTTGCGGCCAATCGCGCCGTTCTGCCGTTGCCATCGATAAAAGGATGTATAAGGACAAATTGCTTATGGAAGATCCCCGCCAAAATCAAAGAGTCGACAACGGATTTATTGATTTTTATGTAATTCAGCAATTCTTTCATTAACAGCGGCGCATCTTGATAATCAGGCGGCAAATACACGGTTTTTCCCGAACGCGGATCATTCACAAATACAGCTTCACGCCTTATTTTTCCGCATCCGTAAGACTGAATTAAGCCTTGCATTATTGATTTTTGGATATTTAGAATAAGTTCCAAATTAAAAGTAACTTTTCCTTTTTCAGCCGATTCATTCAGACGCAAAAGAGTTTTGTTATAATTAAGAACTTCTCTTTCGCTGTCGCGGATATAAACGGGTTTATTTTTCAAAATCCTTTTGACATCCGTGAGCGGCAAAGGATTGCCTTCTATGCTTGTCGAAGAAAAAGCGGAAAGTTCTCTGGCTCTTCGTTCAAATTCGGCCAATACGACTTTTGGGAAACTTTTGCTGTTTAATTCGGCGACTAAAGCGGCGATACATTTAATATTGGCGAGGAGTTTCTGGGTGATTGTGTATTTCGGTCCAAACATAGACATATTATAGACGATTTTTAGACGATTGTCCAAAGTTTTAGGCGGAATCGCAAACCCTTAGCGTTTTCCCAGCGCTTTCAAATTATTCTCCAGCAATTCATCGTCCGGAAAAAGCTCCAAGCCGTTTTTGAGTATTTCAATCGCTTTTTTCTTTTCGCCGGTTTCCCCGTAAATTACGGACAAAGTGCTTATTTTCTCCAAATTTTCATCAGCATATTTTAAATATTCAAGCGCTTTATTTTTATTTCCCGCCTTATACTCCGCTCGGCCGAGCAAAATAAACACATTATTAAATCCCGGATTCAATTTATAAAACACGCGATATTTATTTTGATCTTCTTTCGAACGGCTTTCCAAATCAGCTTTCCATTCATAGTATTTCGGAGAAATATCCAAATAATGCTGATATTTTAAAACAGCTTCCGCAATTTTTTCGTCGTTATAATACGCATTTCCCCATTCAATATAAATATAAGGATAAACAGGCACAAACTCGCTCGCGGCTTCAAAATTTTTATAAGCTTTCTCGGGATTTCCCAATCGCATCTCTATTTTTCCAAGCGTGAAATAATAAAGGCCATCATATTTGTTTGAGATTCTTGCGCCTTTTTCGATAACATCCCTCGCGAGTTCAAGAGCGCTGTTCGCGCCGCTGCCAAAATCCGCCAAGCCAATCAAATAATTGCTGTAAGCGAAATTGTAATAATTTTGCTGAGCGTTCCACCTTATGGCATCGTCAAAATATTGCACGCTCATATCAACCGCCGCGGCATCCCCGATTTGTGAAAATTCAAGAGCTTTTCTATAAAAATAATCAGCAAAAACGGGTCTTGCGCTGAAATTAAAAATCATAAAGACGGTCATCAGCGCCACTGCCGCGGTAACGCCAAATCGGACATAATTATATTTATAAAAATGGATTTCTTTTACGGCGCGGCTTCTTGATATTAAAATCAAAAATACCGCGATTAAAGCCCAAAAAATAAACGAATGCGTTATTGTCGGAAATCCAAATTGATTGCTCGTAAACAACGCGAACGTCGAAGAGGTTACGCAGAGCGCCAGAATTTTCTTTTCCATTCCCGCGCCGCTTTTCAAAAATTTAACACAGCAGACGGCAAGCGCCGCCAGTACGGAAAGATAAAAAATCACGCCCATTAGTCCGCTTGAAACAGCCGTGTCCAAAATAATATTATGCGCTTTATCCGCTATATTCGAAAAATCTTCAACGGCAAGTTGGCGCGAATCCGCATATTTTTGATACGTATTCACAAAGGTATCGGGTCCATATCCCAAAATTGGACGATCGGAAATCTGCCGCAAAGCCGCCGGCCACATAATCAAACGCGTTTCTATTGACCGTAAATTTTCGCCCGCCAAAATAAATCTGCTTGCAACCGGAGTATTTTTAATTATCGGATTTGTCTTATATATATTTGCAAAAACAATCATTCCCGCAAAAATCAACGGGACGGCGATAAGGCTTAAAGCGGCGCGCCGTCGTCCCTTCGTCCACAAAACGGCGATAAAAAATATCATCATCGAAATCAAAAAACCAAGCAAAGAAGCTCTTCCAAGGGTCCAAATTAAAGCTAAAAATATTATAACCGAAATTAGTGCGTAAAAAATTCGATTCTTTTTCAAAAACAAAAATCCAACGGAAAAAGGTAAAGCCATGATTATCAAATCAGCCAGATAATTTGGATGCCCCATTGTGCCGAAAATTCTTCCGAGAAAAGAATTTATTTGCCAAAAATTCGTTATTGCGGGAACAAATTTTTGCAGGATTCCAATCGCGGAAGCAATAAACACGCTTATAACAAAAACTTTGACTAACCGCAGAATTTGATCGGTCGTTCTTAAATTTAAAAATATTATCAGCGCAAAAGCGAAATAATGAAAAAACATCAAAAGCCCTTGCATCCTGTAATAAGAGCCGTACAAACTTAATAGCGGCGATACTGAAAAAATTGTCGCAAAAAGATAAACACAAAAATAACCGATAATAACAAAGATCAGAAATTTCTCCGCGCGGTTTTTTGCGCCGTCAGCGCCGACAAACACGGGAATTTCAATTTTTTGCTCGCGCGCCGATTTTAAGCAATAAACAATTATCATCAACCATGTGATTGCCTTAAATAGAACAACCTTTGGCAATTCAAAAGTAAGCGAAACATACGGCCAAAAAAACAAAGGAATCAAAAAAATCGCGGAAAGCCACAAAACTTCAAGTAAAATATCATATTTTCGCCGTGCGGTTTTCATGCCGAGCGCAATTTCCATGCCGCAAGTTTATCATTAATCACCAAAACTTCCACCACCTTTTTTTCGGCGCCTGCAATTGCATAACTTGATGTTCAAGAAACATAATCTTGTCCCGCAATTCATGCAAAAATCTCGCGTTGTGTTCGCGTTCGCGGCTATGTTCTTCAACAAGATTGCGCAAAAGTTTCTGGAATTCCATCATCGTTGAATAGTCGTCGCTGTTGACAAGATTTTTTTGCTCGGATTTTCGATTGGACGCTTGACTGGTCGTTCGCGCAGAGGCTGTCTTTTCAGCCGCTCCTTTATCGGCCGTTCCGTCGCGCGCGACAATAAAATATCGACTAGTCGTCTTACCGCTCGCGCCTTCTGATTGTTTTCCTTTCCGTATAGTCGGCTGACTAGTCGATTTGGATTTTTTCGCTTTTATTTCAGGAGAATCGCGCCTATACAAATTCATCAACGCCGCCTTATCAACTGAATAGGTGAAGCCTTGCGGGGTTTTTTGTTTACGCGCGGCTAACTTCTTTGCCTTGATCGCGCGCCTTATCGTTTGCTCGGCTTTTCCGCTTAAAATCGCAGCTCCCTGAAGTGTTATGAATTCCGACCGGTCGTTTTTCATACCTTAATAATAATGACTAGTCGGGCGACTAGTCAAGATTTTTGATAAAAAAAGATAAATTACAAACCGCAAAACTTAACCGCCGTCATTGTGTTATAATGTTTCCAATGTTCAAGAATATAAAAATCAGCGCAGTAATATCGGCGTTTAACGAAGAAAGATTCATAGAGCGTGTTATTAAGACGGTGCTTAAATGCGGTTTTTTTGATGAAATCGCGGTTATTGATGACGGTTCCACGGACAAAACACCTGAAATATTGAAAAAATTTCAGCATGAACATTTAAAAATATTCAGATTTGGAAAAAACAAAGGAAAATCGTACGCGATGATAAAAGGAGTGAAAATGACATCCGGAGAAATCATAGTTTTTCTTGACGCGGATCTTGTTGGACTAAGAAAAAACCACGTGGAACAACTTATAAATCCGCTGATAACCGGCGAAGCCGATATAACAATCGGCCATCCGACCGAAAGCGAATTTGATAAAAATCTAAATCCGTCGCAGTTTATCGCGGGACAAAGGGCTGTTTTCAGAAAAGATATAATGCCAATCGTCAAAAAACTTAGAACGACCAAATACGGCATAGAGACCATGTTGAATCTTTATTATAAAAGCCGGAACAAAAAATCAAAAATAGTTTATTTGTGGAATATTTTGCATCCGATAAAGTTCAGGAAGGAAAAATTTCCGACATCCATCAAAAATTATCTACTCGCCGGATTTCATATTTTAAAAACAATAATCGTTAATTACGGGCTTGTGCTGGTGGTTTTCAGACGCCTGATTCTTAAAGATTAAAGATCCGCGCCGCACGCCCGAATTTGACACAACCGAAACTAATCAATAGAATTTTAAAGTAGTTTCTTCGCGGGCCATTAGCTCAGTAGGTAGAGCGGCTCCCTTTTAAGGAGACGGTCGCAAGTTCGATTCTTGCATGGCCCACCAGTATTAAACTTTCAGAAATTTTGCCGATTGATTCAGCCGCGCGAAGCG
>CAZNCD010000041.1:0-7312 GCA_964571575.1 uncultured Candidatus Peribacteria bacterium | reverse complement strand
CGCGTTGAAAATCAAAAATTGTTTACAAAATGCGGTTGGTCGCCATTTGATGGATGGGAATTAAAAGGTTGGTCGAAAATGACGATTGTTAACGGCGTAAAAGTTTTTGAAGACGGAAAAATTATAGCTGGAGATTTTCGAGGAAAAGAAGTAAGATTTTTGTAAATAGAGAATTGTCCCTTATGTTAAAATTTCTTGGAATTGAGTTTGAAAATCCGACCGTTTTAGCTTCAGGAATTTATCCGACCACGACCGCGGCGCTTATTAAAGCCGTTGAGAATGGCGCGGGCGGCGTTACAACAAAATCAATTTGGCTTGAGGAGCATAAAGGACATCCGGCTCCGACGTTGCTCACAACCGAGCATTTTACAATCAATGCGGTTGGTCTTTCGGATTATGGGGTGGATAAAAGCGGCCTTGAAATTATAGCGTATAAAAATAAAATTGCAGAGAGCGGCCGCTGTGCGCCCGTGATTGCGAGTATTGTGGCAGGTAAAAAATCCGATTTTGGTCTTATTGCTGAGAAAATTAATGAGTATGCGCCGGATATTGTTGAAGTAAATATTTCTTGTCCAAATGTGGAGGAGGAATTCGGGAAACCTTTTGCGTGTGACGGAGCGAGCGCGGCGGAAGTGACAAAAATCGTCAAAGAACAAACAAGAATACCCGTGATTGTGAAATTATCTCCGAATGTTTACAGTATTTCCGAAATCGCGAAGACTGTTGCGGATGCGGGTGCGGACGGGTTTTGCGCTATAAATACGCTTGGACCTGGCATGGTGATCGATCTTGAAAAGCGCGCACCGTTTTTATCAAACAAATTTGGCGGAGTTTCCGGTCCGGGAATAAAACCGATTGGCGTTAAAGCGGTTTATGATATTTATAAAGCCACAAAACTGCCGATTCTCGGCATGGGCGGGCTTAATACCGGCAAAGATGCGATTGAGTTTATTATGGCGGGCGCCACATTAGTTGGAATTGGAGCCGCGATTTATACAAGAGGGCCGGGCGCTTTTAAATTGATTGCCGATGAAATGACTGAATGGATGGGCTCACATGGCGTTAAGGATTTGAGCGAGCTTATCGGCGCGGCACATATTTAAGCGAAAAGTGCAATAAATTTTGCTTGAAATAAGATTTATGTTTTTCTATAATTACTCTCCTGTAATTTATTAAATGAGAGATAATAGCGATAATTTAAAAAATAACGCCGCCGATTCGTCGCCGAATGATTCTTCAGAGGGTGTTTATCAATTGTCTGATGACGAAGTAAGTCATTTGGAATTGGATACGCGGAAGTATCAAGAGCGAGTTGGCGTTGGATTGGATGCCGTTCCCCCGATTCCCTTGAACATTCCTTCAATACCACCTGATCCGGAAGGCGTTCCAAAGATAGGCGCTTTATATTGTTCCTCCGTGTTATTGAGTTTGTCTGATAAAAATTCCGATGACGCGATTTTAAGATGCGCGGCTATGCATGGCGGATCCATGGAAAGAAACGGCGATAGCGTAAAAATAGTTATTTTCACGGGAAATAGGGTTGAAGCTGAAGTTTTACTTTTAATCAAAGATTTACGAACTTTAAATTTGCCCGGATTTGATGAATCCGCGATTTTTGCAAGCAGCGGAAATTTGCCTCTTTTTAAGAGGAAAAAAATGGGTGGAGATTTTGAAGGAGCCGCTTTGTCGAAAATGGTTGGAGTTGCCGCGAGGATTGGCGCGCCGACATCAAGAGTTGTTGTTGACGGCGGTTTTATAAAAGCTTTGGATAACGCACGCAACAGAGAAAGAGTCGGCGTAAAATATGAAGCATTTGGTCCGACGGAAGATGGATTGTTTTCCATTTCAGACATTGAAGAAACATACGGCAGGCTTATTGTTGGCGGACCGAGAAAAATTTATGGAAGAGACGCGGAAATGCAAAGCATAAGATCAATGCTGCTCGGCCAAAAATTAAAAGATGGGACCGCAAGAATGACTTTGACCGCCGAGGCAGGCATCGGTAAAACAAAGTTTATAAAACACGCTTTTGATTATTTGGGAGAAATGTATTCCGGATCCACCAGGCTTTATGTTGCGGCATTCGCGCCGCGTAAAAATCAGCCATATTCTTTTTTGATTGGATTTGGGGGTCTTATACCGCAGTTGCTTGAAGCCGCCGTAAAAATCAGAGGAGCGGAGGAGGATCAGTGCTATAGAGATTTAAAGACTTTGATTGACGGCGATCGTTCTTTATTGCAGGATTCGGGCGGGCTTCAGGAGAGGATAAGAGGTTTGATGCGGAAGATAGCCATGTCGGATCGCCCGTTGTTTATAGCTCTTGATGATCAACAATGGGTTGACGACCAATCCGCGATTATATTGCGAAGCATTTTTGATAAGGCGAATCTTATTGAAAATGTTGCTATTATAGGTTCTACAAGAATCGGTCCGGAACAGCCCCCAAAAGCGCTTTCGGAAGTTTTTACGGGAGCGGACAATATCCGTCTTAAACCTTTGCGATTGTTGAATGAAAAAGGAATGCCAAATCCGGTTTTAAAGTCCTTTGTAAGGGATATGCTTGAGATAGAACATTTGGAGAAGGATTTGCCTGATTCGTTTTATTATTTTCTTGCCGAGAGGAGCCGCGGCAATTCGCTTGCCTTGGTTGAAATAATCAATTTTATGCTTGATCACAAACCTCCTTATTTGAAAAAAGGAGAAGCGTATGTAAAGCGCGGTTATAAAGAAATTGATATTCCCACAACCGTAGAGGCCATAATCCAGGCTCATATAAGTAAACTTTCTCCCGCCACTGTTGGCATATTGTTTCGTTTGGCTATGCTTGGCGCGTGTTCCGTTGATTTATTCAAAAATATTTTTACCACTCCGGAAGATGGAATAATAGCATTGGAGCTTAGAAATAAAGGTATTTTGCAGTTATCTCCGTTCGTTGAAATATCGCATCCTTTGTATCATGACGTTGTTCTTGGAACTTTTGCCGAAGGAATCAGAAAGCAACATGCGGATTTTCTTGCCCAAAAATTGGAAGAGCTTGCGGGGAAAGGTATCCGCACGGATGAATGTACTCCGCTCAAAATTTACAGTCTCGCTGAAATTGCGGGCAATGAGGATTTGAAAAGGAAATATGCCATTCCAGCAGGCAATGAAGCATTGTCAAAATACGATAATGATAAAGCTCTCGCGATTTTTGAATTTGCTTTGCCGGTTGTGGAATCAATGTCCGATGCGGCGCCGTCAACCAGAAAATACAGATTTTTCGTTTATAAAGGTTTAGCCGATGCGCATAGTCAAAAAGGCAATTATAAAGGCAGACAAATTGGCGAAAAATATATAAAAGGAGCAACCGATTATCTTGATGACGCGTCGCGTTATATAGATCCGGAAAATCCCGGAGAAATGCTGCGGTTTTTGGAATCCGCGAAAGAAGCTTGTTATTCGGCTCAAATGCCAATAGCTTTAACGAGATATAACGATTTGGCGATGAGGGTTACTGTTGAAATGCGCGTTTCAACGGATGCGGAATCAGGCGCCGGGGCGGATTATAGAAAAGCGTATGCGCGATTTTGTTTTGATCGCGGCAGACATTTATATCTAAAAGCTCTTGGAGTTCCGGATGAAGCGCAAAAGGCCGGGGAGGGTTCAAGCGTTAGCAAAGACTATTCGTTTGATATGACCAGAAATATTTTTACAGATTTGTTGGCGCAATTGGATATTTATCCCGATATAGACCCAACGGGAAATTTTAGGGCGGAAATAGAGCGTTTTATCGGTCTTACTTTTTATTATAAATACAGAGGTCTTGATTCTGACGCGGTTTTTGAATCTTTTATGGAAATGCCCGGGAAAGAGGAGTTTGCCCGCTGTATAGATTTTTTTGACAGATTTTTAACGAGATATTTAGATAGAAATATGAGTTTAAAATCGAGAGTTAATCCAAAAGCGGTTGCTTCCGCGCTCCGGTGCGGCGCTCACGCAAGAGCCATGTTGGGCATGGATTATGCTGATTTGTATGAAAGGGGAGTGAGTTTTGCCATCAGACATGGAGATTCCGCGATGGCCGCCGATGTTTACGCAATATGGGGCGGGACTGAAGCGGTAGCCTATAATAGAGTCGGTGCGGAAGATAAAGGCTTGATTGATAGCGCTATTGGTCATATTAATTGTGCGAAAGAAGAATTAAAATTACTTAAATCTCCTCCGAGCGCAATATCCAGAGCTGCGGCATATAATCTGGCACAAGCTTATTATTTCAGGGGAGACTATAATGCCGCCATGGGTATTTTGGCGGATTTATCTCGCAATAGAGCGGATAAAGATAGGGCTTATTTTTGCTCGACATTGCTCCCTTTAATTGCTTTAGCCAAGAAAGCCGGCGGAAAAACATTGGAAATAATACCCGTGTCCGCAAGTGAAACAGCGGATTCCGCCATTGGATTTCAAAGACAAATTGGCGTTTGCAAAAGTTATCCTTCCAGATTCCAAAAAGTTTTGGGAGAGAAAATGGATGCTTTGATATGTATGTTGGATGCTATAGATACATCTTTTTTAACGCGGGTTCTGGAAACATTTGAACAAAGATCGGAAAAACTTGCCGAAAAAGTCATGGCAGATAGAGAGAAATCATCGCATATGGCTCCCGGTACGGAAATACCGTCTTCTGATTTTGCCTCGGAATATAATCAATTTTTTCACGCGACTTTGCCGGTTATCGGTTTAATTGTATCTATTCTTGAACAACGAGGAATCAGCGTAACTTTGCCGTTTTGGATTACCTCTGATTGCGGATTATCGTCTTCCCGTGAATATTTGCGGAATAGATTGAAGCAACCAGGAACGCCGGAAATTGTTTCCGGTATATTATCCAGAGAATTAAAAGCCTTGTCTTGATTTAATAATTACCACGCTCCCGGATCATCTAACTTTAAGTACGCTCCCGGATCGTCCATTTTCACATTTGTTTGTTTTAAGGCGCTTGGTGGTCTTACAAGCGAATACGAGCTCGGCCTTAAAAGTGACGTTTGCGCGTCTTGGTTTTTCCAGACTCCATAAAGGAATGTCATTGCGACAAGCAATGCTCCCGTCAAAAGTCCGAGCCAAAAAAAGACCAATGGCTGGTATGAAGCTAGTTTTGCTTTCATATTTGTTTTGTTATTTATTATGAATATATTATAACATAAATATTTAGCTATGTAAATGGGGAAACGATTTCCGAGTGAGGCGGGGCGGTTTTGTTTATGCTAAAATATTTTCGGTTTAATCCAGGATAATATGAATATCGCGAAAATTTTACTTGAAAATAAAGCGGTGAAATTATCTTTTAATCCGCCTTTTACTTATGTTTCCGGCATAAAAGGACCGATTTACACTGATAACCGCGTGTTGATTTCATTTGCAAAAGCGCGTGACGCGATTGTTGAAGCGCTGGTTGAAGCGGTTCAGGCAAATAAACTGGAATTTGATTATGTAGCCGGGACCGCGACAGCGGGGATTCCGTGGGCGAGTTTTGTGGCTTATAAATTGGGCTTGCCGATGATTTATGTCAGGCCGAAACCAAAAGAGCATGGTACTGGAAAACAGATTGAAGGTTTTCTTGAAGCCGGAAAGAAAGTGCTTGTGCTTGAAGATTTGGTAACAACCGGAGGAAGTAGTCTGAAAACCGTGGAAGTCGTAAAAAATGAAGGAAAATGCGAATGTGATACGGTTTTGTGCATATTTACTTACGGTCTTGAAAAATCAAAAAAAGCGTTCAGCGAAGCGGGCGTCGGATTGTTTGCGCTGACAAATTTGGACGAATTGCTGAAAACCGCTGTGGCGGAAAAATATATTTCAAGTGAAGATGAGGTGAAAATCCTTGAATATAAAGCGGATCCGGAGAATTGGGCGGGAAAAATGGGTTTAATCAATAAAAAATCGGTGCCGTGAAACATTTTTCAGACAGATTAATTGAGGCGGTAAAGGCGAAAAAAAGCGCTGTTTGCGCGGGACTTGATCCGAGACTGGATAAAATTCCCGCGTTTATCCGGAAAAAATATTTTAATAAATCGTTGTTAAATCGCGGCGCGCAGGTAAAATCTCCTTTTCTGGCCGCGGCTGAATCGATTTTGGAATTTAATAAAGGAATCATTGATGCGATTAAAGATATTGTGGTTATTGTGAAGCCGCAAATCGCTTTTTATGAAATGTTTGGGGCGGAAGGAGTAAACGCATTTATTGAAACTATAAAATATGCGAAGTCGCATGGACTTTTGACAATTGCGGACGCAAAAAGAGGGGACATTGGGTCAACCGCAGAGGCTTATGCGAAAGCGTTTTTGGGGAAAGTGAATTTCGGCGCGGATTTTGACGGGAGCGGGCAGGAAATTTTCGGCGCGGATTCCGTTACAGTCGCGCCGTATTTTGGATACGATGGAATCAAGCCGTTTATTGAAGAGTGCAAAAAGAACGACGCGGGAATTTTTGTGCTTGTTAAAACTTCAAATAAATCTTCAGGCGATTTGCAGGATTTGATGATTGAAAAAGGAAACGCAATCACCGGGAAAAACGGAAATTTCGAGCAGCCGGTGTTTCATATTATGGCGCAATATGTTGAATCTTGGGGAGCGGACGATATTGGTGAAAACGGTTATTCTTGCGTTGGGGCCGTTGTCGGAGCGACTTATCCCGCGCAAGCATGTGAGTTGCGCAAATTGATGCCGCGCACGATATTTTTGGTTCCCGGTTACGGTGCGCAAGGCGGCACCGCCAAAGACGTTGCGGGATGTTTTAATAAAGACGGTTTGGGCGCGATTGTGAATTCATCGCGGGAAATATGTTTTGCTTATGAAAAATTTGGCAAAGGCGAAGAAGCTTATGCTGAGGCCGCAAGGGATACTGCTATAAAAATGCGCGATGATATAAACAGTATACTTTAGACTATTCTTGAAACATTTTTACAACTTCTTCGCGCCAATGATTTATTTGAGCGATTTCTTCCGGAGACAGATATCCTCCTTCCACTTTTCTTTGTGAATCGCGCAAATGTTGTTCCGTAAAAGAAATGCCGCCGGTGTTGAGAAATCCGTGTAAAGCTTGTAATCTAGCTTCGATTTGTTGAAGGAGCTTAAAGTCTCCGGGGTTCATTTGTTCTTGAGGCAGAGGTCCTTTGTCGATGTTCCGTATGGCATCTTGCAGGGTGTTTATGCCAACGTTTGGCCTTGATTCATCATCTTCGCTTGGATCTGGGTTGTTTGGCGCTTCATTCATAATTTGAAAGTTAAATCTTGTTTAAATTTTAACATATTATTAAAAATATGTCAAAGCCTATTTTTCG
>CAZNCD010000040.1:0-7349 GCA_964571575.1 uncultured Candidatus Peribacteria bacterium | reverse complement strand
AATAATGTATCATACGTAGGTATGGGAATCGCGGTCTCAAAACTTGGAGACATCAAAGCAACAATCATCCTGCTTAAATGAAATTCAACAATACCCTTCATTCTATCAAAACAGGTTTTAAAGTGTTTCTATTGATATTTGCGGCCGCTTTGTTGATTAAAATATTGTTTAACGTAAACATAACAAACATTATATTTTTCTTTGGAGAAAAACTCGACACGGACGCGTACGGACATACGAACGCGCTGATTCTCGGCGTAGCGGGCGGAAACCATCCCGGCGCGGAATTAACGGACGCCATAATGATTCTAAGTCTTAATGAAGAAAACAAATCCGCGGTAATGCTTTCCATACCGAGAGATTTATACGCTGATGTGCAAAATATATGGAAAGGAAAAATAAACACCGTATACGCCGCGGCAAAAACGCACTATAAAGATTCCGAGAAAGCGATAAACGTCGTAAAATCCGAAGTGGAAAAAGTTTTAGGCATACCGATACATTATTACGCAAAAATAAATTTTTCGGGATTCGAAAAACTCATAGATGAATTCGGCGGAATCGATATGCGTGTGGACGAAACAATAAACGATCCTTATTATCCAAACGACGCGACCGACGGATACGACCCGTTTTACATACAAGAAGGCTTTCGTCACATGGACGGGAAAACGGCGTTGAAATACGCAAGATCAAGACAAACAACATCCTCGTTTAACAGAGATATACGACAACAAAAAATCATAACGGCGGTTAAAAATAAAGTGCTCAATAAAGACGGAATAGATGAAAACAAAATCAAAGACATTTTATTCATGTTAAAAAATGACATCGAAACCGATATGTCCGTGCGCAAACTGGTTACAATGGCCAAAGCGGGAAAAAATCTTGATTCTTCATCAATAAAATCATATGAACTGCACGACGACCCGGCGTTTTGCGGCGGATGGCTGTACGGACGCGTAGAATCGCCTGAAAACGGCGGATATATACTCATTCCGGCAAGCGAAAATTACGATGAAATAAACAATTTCGCAAGCATAGTCATAAACAACGCGCAACTCGTAAACACAATGCCAAAAATACAAATATTAAACGGAACGATAAAATCAGCCGCCACAAAATTAAAATCCATACTCACAAGATATTGCATGGATGTCACAAGATTCGGAAACGCAAAAACAAACAACGTCCAAAAAACGACTTATTACATTAAAAATCCCGTTGATAAAAACTTCATATACATGCTGCAAAAATTTATTCCGGGCCGGATATTATCAGAGGTGCCGCAAGAATATTTGACTCCGCCATATCTTTCCAATGCGGATGTTATAATTGAAATCGGGGAAGATTATTGGCTTCACCCGATACGCGATCCTTACGACTATATTATCCCGGTAATAAAACCCTCGGTTGCAACGGAAGAAGCAAAGCCGCAAGAGGATAATCAAAAGAAAAATAACCAAAAAACAAATTAAAAATGGTCTTAACTCTGCTGAGTTTATACATATCGGGAATATTGCATACAACACCGACAATAGCGCTGCCGCAAAGCGCAAAAGCGGAATATTCAAATTTGTTGGATGTTTCCCCTGTTCCGTATGAAAAGAAAAAGTCCGACGGTCAAAATACGAACGGTCCGAATTTGGAAGCCAAGGTAATAAACGTAGTGGATTTAAAAACCGGAATATCGTTATATTCAAGAAATGCAGATGAAAAAAGATCCATAGGCAGTATTACAAAACTTATGACCGCAATAATAATTCTGGAAGAAAATTCCATCTCGGAAATCGCAACCGTAAGCCAAAGAGCGGCAAAAACCGAAGGATCAACCGTATGGCTTTACGCAGGGGAAAAAATTACAATTGAAAATTTGTTGTACTCAATGCTCGTTCATTCCGGAAACGATGCGGCGTACGCGCTTGCGGAACACAATGCCGGAAACGTGGAAAAATTCGTGGAAAAAATGAATAAAAAAGCGCAATTTTTAGGATTGTATTCGACAAAATTGTCAAATCCCGCCGGATTTGACAATGAAAATAATTATTCAACCGCAAACGATATTGCAATTCTAAGCAAGATTGCCTATAAAAAACCTTTTATAAGACGCGCTACAAGCATACAACAACTTGAAATAAAATCCGTAAATGAAAAAACAGCTCATAAATTGGAAAATACGAACACGCTTCTTGGAAAAGATCCGCGTGTCAAAGGACTTAAAACCGGCCATACCAAAGAAGCGGGACTTTCTTTCGTAGCAGTTGCAACAAACGAACGGGGAAATGATATAATTACAATAATACTCGACAGTCCGAAAAGATTCACGGAAACGGAAAAATTAATCGATTGGATTTTTGAAAATTTCGTTTGGTAAAACATGAACATTTCATTGCTACCCGATACAACAAGACATCTAATACTCGTTTTGGGACCGGAATTGCTCGCTTTTATAACGGCTTTACTGTTAACTCCCCCCTTCATACGCGCCCTCAACAAATACGGCATCAAAAAACAAATAAGAGATAATGCGATAACCGGAGAAAAAGCAAATCTGTTCAAACAGCTTCACGCGAAAAAAACCGGAACGCCGACAATGGGCGGAGTTTTAATATGGGGAACAACACTGTTTGTAATCGCAGTTTCACGCCTGCTTTCGGCAATCGGAGTTTTTGACAAATCATTGCTAAACAGAAAAGAAACATGGCTTCCGATAGCCACATTGGTTGCAACTGCAATGCTTGGACTGATAGATGATTATATAAACGTAAAATCCGAATCCAAAGGGATAAAGGTAAAACCCAAATTTTTCTGGCTTCTCGCATTCGCAACGCTCGGAGCTTTATGGTTTTATTTCAAGCTCGGATACAACCAACTGTACATTCCGCTTATCGGAGATATTGCAATCGGATGGTTATATATACCGCTTTTCATATTTATAATTATCGCAACCGCAAACGCCGTAAATATCACGGATGGCCTCGATGGACTCGCCGGAGGACTCCTCATCATCGCGTTCACGGCATTCGGAATCATAGCGTACATAAAAGGACTTTTGATTCTCGCGGCATTATGCGGCGTTATCAGCGGAACATTATTCGCTTTTGTATGGTTTAATATTCCTCCGGCAAAATTTTATATGGGCGATACGGGCGCGCTTTCGCTCGGAGCAACCCTCGGTGTAATCGCAATGCTCACAGACTC
This sequence comes from uncultured Candidatus Peribacteria bacterium, assembly GCA_964571575.1. Classification (GTDB taxonomy): domain Bacteria; phylum Patescibacteriota; class Gracilibacteria; order UBA1369; family UBA12463; genus UBA12463. Next base: position 4,148 of record CAZNCD010000040.1, on the reverse strand, counting down.
GGTTTTTGTATTACCAATAATAGGAGCCGTCTTTGTTATTGAAACGCTTTCCGTAATAATTCAAATAGCGTCCAAAAAAATCTTTCATAAAAAAGTATTCCATATAGCCCCGTTTCATCATCATCTCGAATATATCGGGTGGAGCGAATCGACGATTGTTATGAGATGCTGGATTATGGGAGGATTTATCGCCGTGCTTGGATTGATTTTATATATATTCGGAAAAATTTAAGCTTCCGTCAAAAGCAGGTGTAAACAAATGGAGGAGGGAGGTTTATCTGCCTTCCAAGAAAAGCTGTATTTTTGGAGTAATGCCGATATCGCTTTCAACCGAATAAGTTTTTATGAAATTATTCAATTCTTTGACAGCCGGCTCTACAACTTCCATTGATTTAGACACATCAACACTGGAAGCGGTATCTATAATTGTCTGTATCGAAGAATCTTTTACGGCTTTTGCTTCTTTTCTAACTTCCGGAGAATCGGATGTATTTTCAATCAAAGAAGACATTTTAACTATATCCGCTTTTTTATCCATAACCTTCTTAAGTAAATCCGAACTGCCCGATAAATCGAACTTTTGTAATGATTCAATAACTTGTTGCGCTTCAAATAAATTTTCCCTGGCGGCTTGATATTTGTTGTCGCCCACAAGATCTTGCGTCTCAAGCATCAAAGAAGAAACGACATCCAACATTGCATCGATTTTTTCTTCATCGTTATCCGCAATAATAATTTCTGTATCGCGCAAAATCTGCTTGGCTTCATATAAAGGAAAACTCCTCGTAACCATTGAAAGCGTTTTCTTATACTTAAACATTCTCTCGTCCATAAGATCCATCAACTTTTTGGCGTCATTCGGATTTGTGGCTTTAAGTGCATCCGCCTGAATCTTGATATCTTGAACGGTTTGCTTGAAATAAACCATATTCTGACGCGCTTCATCAATTTTTCCTTCGTTGAGCAAAGCTTCGCCGGAAAGAAATTTATCTCCCGCGACATTCAATTTAACGCGCAGTCTTTCAAGTGTATTTAAAGACGAATAAAGAGATTCTTCCAGTTTATCGGAAGAGGCTGCGACAAAATGTCCGCCTGTTTGCTCATTTGTAATTCGCGCGACATATTCTCTGTCTTTTTTGATATTGTCTTCAACCCATTCGCGTTCAACAAAAGGCAAATTATCTTTTGAGACGGGTGCTATCTTCGGTCCAGATTGACTGCTGTTCACAACCGCTCTATAACCCTTAAGGACAACGCTCTGTTCCGGTTGTCCGCTGTGATTAAGCGTAAGATCCACAAAATTGTTGAAAACGTCTATTTCCGCATTACCGCCGGAAGCGTAGTAAACGGAAAACGTGGCTCTATCGCTTACATCCGCGGTGACTTTATCCATATTGATTTTGAAGAACGAATCGTTGAACAGATCAAAAACCATGCTCCACGCTTGCCCGTTTGAAAAATCAAGTTCAACTGCTGTATTAAGACCCATATCGTCCGAATACAATTTTGAAAATCTTATATCGGTATTTGTGTTTAAACGGCTGACACTGCTGTCAAAATATCTCACAGTGGCGGTTCCGTCGCGCGTCTCAATAATATCATTTTGATAAAGCACAAAATTATTTGTTGGAACAATGACTTTACCGGCGCGCACAACAACAACGCCGCCGGAAATCTCATTTAATACGGTAACGGGATGTGCCATAACCTTAGAAGGCTTTTCCATAAAAGAAAAAACGCCTGTTATCGCAAGAAGGACAACAAGCGTATACGTAACGGCTCTTTTAAGAATAAATTTTGTTTTAAAAAGCCACATAACATTTCTTGTTTTTTCGATACGGTCAAAAACGTGTTCCTTAATCATTGCTCTGGCATAAGAAGACAATTTGACCATCATGCCGACTTTATGCACCTGTTTTTGCAACGCCGCGAGTGAAAGTGGAGCAGTTTCCGTATTGCCGATTTTGATAGCCGTAAGAATATGCGACTTAATAGCCTCCGAATTGGAGGTTTCAAGTTTGGGTTTTGGCAAAGAACTCAAAATGGAATCAATCCCCTCGATTTCTTTCCAATCCGGTTTTCCAAATAATGGCAGCAACATAGTCTATTTCGTATAACGGTTATATTTAAATTTTGTTACCGCGTCCGGAGTCCGCCAAAGGCGGACGTAGGACGCATTTCTTTGGCTTTCACGCGGCCGAAAGCCACACGTTTTAAATTTTAATTTATATACCTCTAACCCCCATTCCTTCCAATATTCGTTTTAGAGCTTTAAGCGCCCTGAACTGCAAAATGCGCACCGAACCTTCGTTTCTTTTCAAAATCCCGGCAATTTCTTCGTTTGATAATTCGTTTATATATTTTAAAACGATAATTTGTTTATAATTCTCTTTCAACCCACCAAGCGCTTTTTTAAGCAAATCATTATTTAAAGATTTCTCGGCTTTTTCAAAAGGATGACGCCCGGTTCTCTCATCCATATAATCCTCCGTTAATGACTCTATCTGTTTGTTTAATCTATAATGATCGATAACTAAATTATGGGCTATACGGAAAATCCACGAATTAAAAGAACTGTTATCGCCATCGTTTTTATATTTATGAAGATTTTCCCATGATTTTAAAAACACGGTTTCGGTTAAATCTTGCGCGTCCTGTTCATTAGTAACTCTAAAAAACACATATCTGTAAATTCCATCGGCAAAACAATCGTACAATTTGGAAAATGCGGCGGTATCGCCTTTTTTGGCTTGCAAAACAAGCTTTTCTATTTCCGCTTTTGAGGTTTCTCGTCCCATTTTTATAAATTCTCATTAAATAAGCCTTGTAGTACAAAACTTTAACAGAACCTGAATTTTAGCGCAACGTTTCTTCGGCTTTTTTGACCTCATTTTCGGAACCAATCAAAATCGGCGTTCGTTGGCTCAATTCACGGATTTCTTTGTCCAACAGACGCATTTTTCCGTCTGTTGCGCGGCCGCCGGCTGTTTCAACCAAAAACGCCATCGGAGCGCATTCATAAAGTAAACGCAGTTTTCCTTCCGGCATATCTTTGTAAGGAGGATATGTAAAAATTCCTTTGCCTTTAAGTAAAATATGATTTATGTCCGGAACCATCCCGCCGGAATACCTAAGCGTATATTGCTGATCAAGCCAATAATCAAGAAGTTTTTTATAACCGGGGTGATACAAACACGCGCGTAAATTTCCCGGAGCAAAAAGTTTTCCTTCCGAAGCGATTTTTAAATTTTCTTTTGAAAGTAAAAACTTTCCGTCGCATAAAGTATATTCGTTAACGCCGCCGGATTTCACCGCGCAAACAATTGTTACACGCGGACCGTAAACCGCAATTAAAACACATTCCTGCTCGCTCCCTTTCCGTCCGATAAAAGTATTGCCTTTATAAATCCCAAAAATGCTTCCGACCGCAAAATTCACATCAACCAGACTTGACCCGTCAAGAGGATCATAAGCAACGCCAAAAACACCGGCCGCATTCGCCGGCATTTCTTGTTCCAATTCCTCGGATGCATAAACCGCAACTTCCGAGATTTTTCTCAAAGCTTCGGAAATCAACTTGTCAGAAGCAACATCCAACGCCAACTGCTCTTCCCCAAAAACGTTTTGCGTACCGGCTTTACCGCAAATACTTTTCGATTGAATCATGCATGAAATTTGTCTGCACGATTCACAAATCGCCGAAACCACAGAAAGCAAATCGGGCGCTACAACCTTGCTTTTCAAATATTCTATGATTTCCATATTACAGTTTTGGCAAAGGGGTTTTATCCAAAATGGCGGCTAATTTTTCAGTCAATGCCATCGCGGTTTTATACGGCCTTTTCCAGATATTTCGTCCGAAAATAAAACCGAAACATCCGCCCTCCAAGCATGCGATTGCGTTTTCTTTCAAAAGCGCTTCATCTATTTCTTCGCCTCCGCTGAACAAAACCGGAACGCCGCTCGCGGCTTTAATAATTCTTCTTGCGCGCTCTGTTTTCTGCTGTTTCGCGGGCATTGTCAATAGTTCGCGCTCCACTTTCTTGTAATAATCTTGCACGCCCGAGTTGTCAAAATAATCTTGCTTTGCAGGTTTTGGAAGATTTGATTTGATAATAGAAGCGCCCATTTCCGTTGCCATTCTCGCG
>CAZNCD010000039.1:0-7378 GCA_964571575.1 uncultured Candidatus Peribacteria bacterium | reverse complement strand
ATACGCGCCTGTGTTGCCTTTGGCAACGGCGCGTTGGTATTTTTCGGTTTTTTCAGGCTTGCATTATATTTAAAACCAAACGTAAGCGCAAGAGCAATTAATATTATTACGATCAATATTTTCAGATAAGTTTTGTAATCCGCCACAAAAACCGTTTTTTCCGTCATTGACATTTCACCCGCGTTATCCGTTGCGCTGAGCGTGATTTTATATTTTCCGGCATTTTTGAATGTGTATTTTGGAGTCTGGCCGTCAAGTTTTATCGAATCGTTTATTTTCCATACTAAATTCGTGATTTTACCGTCTTTATCGGTTGTGCTTGATCCGTCAAAAGTTATTTCTTTTCCGATTTGTGCGAGTTTCCATGGGGATGAAATTGCCGGAACGGGAGTCAAATTTGTTGGAAATTTATCTTCCGCGTCAAGTATCCCGTCATTATCATCATCCGTATCCGCGTTATTTCCCGTTCCGTCTTTATCAGTATCTATTGATTCTTTTGGATCAAGAGGAAATGCGTCTTTGCTATCGACAACTCCGTCGTTGTCCGTATCCGCGATTAACGAATTTGTTCCGAATTTTGTTTCTTCCGTATCCGGAATCCCGTCATTATCATCATCCGTATCCGCGTTATTTCCTGTTCCGTCTTTATCAGTATCTATTGATTCTTTTGGATCTAAAGGCAGCGCATCTTCCGTATCCGGCACCCCATCGTTATCATCATCAAGATCCGCGTTATTTCCAATTCCGTCGCCATCCGTATCAAGCTGTTCTTTGTAATTTTTTGGGAAAGCGTCTTCTGCGTTTGGCGCTCCGTCATTATCCCAGTCCGGATCTATAGAATCCGGAATTCCGTCTCTATCCAAATCCGCTTCAGAATATATTGTTTTTGTAGCCATGTTGTTCGTCGGATCGTCGATTTCTTTTTGAAAAGGTACTATCCGAACCTCGATTTTTATTGTTCCCGCCGGAAGTTTAAAGTCCACAAAGACATCATCGGTTTTCCCCGCGAATGCGGAAACCGGTTGATCGCCATCTATTTGTTTTCCTTGCGTTATATCCGTAAACTTTACAGTGCCTAAGAGATCTTTGGATGAGTTATTCGTAATGGTCGCATAAATTCTGGCGGTTTGTCCTTCAATAAATTTGTTCGTTGAAAAACGGACTTGCGCATTGTTAATGGAAAGATCTCCGTCTGTTGCGGAAAACGCTATTGCCGGAAATAAAAACAGACATAAAAAAATAGTGGATAAAGTAAGGCATTTTTTCATATTTTTTATATTATGTGATGTTGCTTCACGATGATTTATTTCTTTTTTATATGCGTCTGTGTTTTGCTGTGCTGAACGGTCTGTTCTATCCTTTTGATTGCGGTTGAAGTTTTTTCTGTCCGGTTTTGATTTCTTCGTGTGTTGTTTTTAAATCGGTTTCCTCTTTTTTATCACCTTCCGGGATTATTGATATTGATGCGACTTTGTCCTTTCCGTTAAGCCTCATCAGATATACGCCTTGTGTTGCGCGGCCTTGAACAGGAATATTTTTAATATCTATTTTAATTGTTTGACCTTCCCGCGAGATTATTAAGAGATCTCCTTCCGTTGTCTCATCGACAATTTTTGCGCCGACAACTTTACCGGTTTTTGGCGTTATATTTGCGGTTTTAACGCCCGTGCCGCCTCTGCCTTGAAGCCTGTAATTTTTAACGTGGCTGAATTTTCCAAGGCCGTTTTCCATTATCACAAGAAGTTCCGCTGTTTTTGGATCTTTAATAACATCCATTTCAATTACATGGTCGTCCGGTTTTAATCTTATCCCGCGCACGCCGCTTGTTGCTCTTCCCATTGATCTCGCTTCGTTTTCGTCAAATTTGATGCTTTTTCCGGTATGCGTAATGAACATTACTTCTTGTTTTAGTGAGACTTCTTTAACCCATTCAAGCGAATCGCCGGGTCTGATTTTTATGGCTATAAGTCCGCTTTTCCTAACGTTTTCAAATTCTTTTGTAGCGGTTTTTTTGACAGTTCCTTTTTTGGTTGCCATTATTAAATATTCACCTTTCAGTTTTTCGCCGCAGTTTAATATGGCGGTTACGCGTTCGCCGTCCTTAAGATTAAGCAAATTGACAATCGGTGTTCCTTTTGCGGTGCGCGTTGCCTGCGGAATTTCGTATATAAACAATTTATAAACGCGTCCCGCATTCGTGAAGAACATTATTTCTTCGTGGTTTTTGCCGTAACATACGAGATTAATTTCGTCTTCTTCTTTTGTCGTGATGCCGATTACGCCTTTGCCCCCGCGCTTCTGCGTTTTGAATGAAGCCGGCGGCATGCGTTTTACGTAATTGGTTTGCGTGAGCATTACAACCATTGGTTCGTTTGGAACAGTGTCTTTTATTGAAATTTCATTAATGGCCGTTGGAATAATTTCCGTTTTTCTTTCATCCGCGAATTTTTCTTTTATATCTGCGAGTTCTTTTTTCATTATATTCAAGATTTTTGCCGGACTTTTTAAAATTCCTTCGAGTTCTTCCATGAGCGCGAGTTTTTCTTTGTATTCCGCGATTATTTTTGATCTTTCAAGCCCCGCGAGAGTTTGCAATTTCATTTCCAGAATCGCGTTTGTTTGTACGTCCGTGAGCTTAAATTTTTTCATCAACTCCGCATGCGCGTCTTCTTTTGTCTCGGATTTTTTGATTGTCTCGATTACTTCGTCAATGTGATCAAGCGCTTTTACAAGACCTTCCAAGATATGCACGCGTTCTTGCGCAAGTCTTAGTTCGTGTTTTGTCCTGCGTGTGATAACAACTTTTCTATGTTCAATAAATGTTTCAAGAATTTGTTTGAGATCGAACAATTTCGGTTGTATTCCATCGGCAAGAGCAATCATATTCGCGTTGAATGTTGATTGCAGGGGAGTGAGTTTATAAAGCTGATTTAAGATTTTTTTGGGATATGAATCCTTTTTCAGTTCGATGACAACTCTTATCCCTTCGCGTTTGTTTGATTCATCGCGGATATCCGAGATTCCCTGAATTTTCTTTTCGTGGACGAGTTCCGCGATTTTTTCGACAAGCGAAGCTTTATTTACTTGATAGGGGATTTCTGTAATTAATATTTCAAATTTTCCGCCTTTTTTCTCTTCAATTGAAGCTTTTGCTCTCATCACAATTCCGCCGCGGCCTGAACTGTATGCGGCTTTTATGGCGTTGATGTCGTAAATCATTCCGCCGGTCGGAAAGTCCGGTCCTTTAACAAAATTCATCAAATCGTCGATTGTTGCATCCGGATTATCGGACAAATGCATAAGTCCGTCTATTAGTTCGCCGAGATTGTGCGGAGGAATCGAGGTTGCCATTCCAACCGCGATGCCGGACGATCCATTTAACAATAATTGCGGAATTTTTGAAGGCAAAACCATCGGTTCTTTATATCTGCCGTCGTAGTTTGGCTGCCAATCAACGGTTTCTTTTTCTATGTCAGCCAAAATTTCTTCGGATAATTTATCGAGCTTTACTTCCGTGTATCTCATGGCCGCCGAAGCGTCGCCGTCAATCGAACCCATATTTCCCTGGCCGTGGACAGTTGGATATCTCATCGCGAAATCCTGTGCCATTCTGATTAACGCGTCATAAACCGAGGCGTCGCCGTGCGGATGATATTTACCTAAAACTTCACCGACTACAGCCGCTGATTTTCGGAAGGGTCCGGTGTGGCGGATTCCGAGCTCGTGCATTGAATACAAAATGCGTCTGTGTACGGGTTTCATTCCATCGCGAACATCCGGCAGCGCGCGCGAAACAATAACACTCATGGCATAGTCCAGATAACAGGCCTCCATTTCGTCTGAAATTTCACGTTTGGTTGAATCTGTTGTTTGGATTGGGAGGGGTTCTTGATTTGTTTCCATGCGCGCGAGTTCTGTTTGCTGTTCTGCACTGCGCGAACCCTCGTCGTCGAAAATTTTATCTAAAGGAAGTTGTTGTTGCGGCGTCGGTTCTTTCTTTTGCGCTTCCGGAGATTTTTGTGCCTCCACTTTTTTCGGGACCTCGATTTGTTTTGGCTTTTGTACGGGTTTTTTCTTTGATTCGACTTTAATCTTTTTTGGCGCTGTCTTTTTTGACACTACTTTTTCTGGAGCCGCTTTTTTTACTTTTTTTTTAGACATCACTTTTTTTACGGGCTTTTTCATCGGTTCTTGTGCTTTTTTTGGAGTTTTTTTAACAGGTTTTTTTGGTTTTTTAGGCATATATGGTGTCGCTTTGCGACGATTAATTATATCGGCCTGTGCTGCTTCGTAGTGGCCTGATATATATAAAAAAAATAAGCTTTTTAAATCACGAATAATTTAGCACAAAAAAACGTAAAAGAAAATCCGGATATGTTTTACAAAATTATTTAAATATTGTATAATATAACAAATAGTTAAATTTTATTATGTCTGTCGATAATGCTGAACAATATAAGAGCAGGTGGTATCAGCGTACTGTTGAGCTTGAAAGTAGGGGTCTTTATGGTATGACGTCTGATGAAAAATACAAAAAAGAGTCTGATTTTACCCTTGAATGCGTTGGATTTGGCCGCGGGTTTGATTTTCAAGAAGGAGATAAAGTTTTGGATTTAGCGTGCGGTATTGGAGCGCATGCTGATAAAATGCGAAGGACTATTGGCGTTGATATTGAAGCCTGCGATATTTCAGATACGCTACTAAATCAAGGCAGAAAACTGGAAAAAACAAGACGTGTTTCGGAAGGAATAAGAGGCAGGGTGAATCTTGTGTATGGCGATATGGGAAATATTTTGGCGCATGTGCCTAAAGGTGAACAATACAAGCTTGTTACAATTTTGGGTTCTTCTTTTTTGTACCTTGGTGATAGGCAGGTTCATGAAAAAGCTCTTGCGGATTATTATTCTTTGTTGAAGCCGGGAGGAAAAATAGCTTTGCAATTTCGGAACAAAATTGATGTGGGAAAGCCAACTAAAGACGGGATTATGTCGGACAGATTGGGCGTTCGCGTGAGTATTAGAAAGGCCGATGGTCCTTCAGGTAAATTTGGGAAATATTTAAAGCCGGGCGAAGAAATATGGACATTGGAAGATATGAATGTTGGAGACGGTGAATATGCATATCGCGTTGGCGAAGAAGTAAAAGATGAAGATGGTATTGCCCATTCGGTTTTTGAAAGGGTTTATTTTGATAAGGATGGCAATGAAGAAAAACTCGGAGTCGCTTGTACTACAGATTATATGAAAGCCGATGCTTTTCCCGTGTTAAAATCAATGATGGAAAAAGCCGGATTTGAAAATGTTACTATCCACAAAACTCCTTTTGATCCGGACGGTTATTATGAAATATGTGTTGTGACAGGAGAAAAGCGTTGAACTGTGTTAAAATATCGCCATGTGGTTTGTAGATGAACTTAGAAAATTGCAAAAGACAATGCCGCGTCTGGCGCTTGTTTCTTCGCATTCGGTGAACAGCGATTACACGAATTACGCTTACAAAAACAAAAATTGCTATTTGGTTTACGGCGGTCATTACAACGAAGACACGTATTATTCCCAGTACCCGTATAAATGCGTTAATTGTTCGGATTGTGATAAATTGACCCAATGCGAGCTTTGCTATGAATGCGTTTTTGGCAGCAATTTGTATAGCTGTAATTATCTTTACAATTGCTTTTCCACTAATCACTGCGAATACGGTTTTGATCTTGTGAACTGCGATAATTGTTTTTTGTGCGCGGGGCTTAGAACAGCCAAATATCACATCAAAAATAAGCCTGTCGCAAAAGAAAAATATCAAGAAGAGGTTGAAAAATTAAAGAAAAAACACAGCATTGAAGAATTATCGGAAGAGCTTGAAAAAATCAGACGGACAGTGCCGCATGTTTATGTTTTGCAAAAAAATACAGAAAATTGCATCGGTTCTTTTTTGGAAAACTGTGAAAATTGTTTTTATTGCTTTAACGCGAGAAATGTTGAAGATGCGTTTTATATTGGGACAAATATTGATAACGCAAAAGATTTAATGGATTGCGATAATATCGGTTATGATCCGTCTGAATTGTTGTATGAATGTATTGGGAATTCCGGAAATTTTAACTGTAATTTTTGCAATGCGTGTTGGCATAACGGGAATCTTGAACATTGTGAGATGGTTTTTAATTCGCGGGATTGTTTCGGATGCGTTTCCAGAAGCCACGCGGAATTTGAAATTTTGAACAAAAAATACGAAAAAGACGAATATTTTAAAAAAGTCGCGGAAATCAAAAACGAATTAAAACGCGAAGGTTTGTATAATCAGTGGCTTTTTGAGCCTACTCATCCATACGAAGATACAATTGCGCCGCTTTATTATTAAACACATTTCACTCTTGAGCTCAGCGCTATTTTGTGTTATACTATTACGATATATCTGAAACAAAGATAAAACCAAAATTGTGGAAGATCAAAAAACACAAAATTTTGCCGCAACGGGTATAACTGTTGCAACTCAAGGAACTTCCGCTCAGGATGCGCAATCAACGCAGTCCGGCGGAGCTAATCCGATTGCTGAAAATGATCCGGTCGCAGCCGCGGAATTGCAGAAGAAAGATGAAAAACCTCCGGAATGGTTGGCAAAGGTTGTCGCTCCGGGAGTCGGAATTCCCGTTCCCGAGATGCAAAAAGAATCCGTGGCGCAACAGTCGACTCAGTCTGCTGAGTCAACGCAAGCTTCCACTGCGTCCCAAGCGCAAGCCCCGGCTGTAACATCAATTCCAGCCGCGCAAGCCGCGCAAGCTCCGGCTTCGGTATCGGTTCAAGTCGCAATGCCGCAAGCTCCGGCGGCTCAGGCCGCAGAGTCCGCGCAAACTTTATCCGCGGCTCAAACACAAACCTCCGTCGTGCAAGACGCCGAACATGTGAAAAAGAAAAGCATATTCGATAATTTTAAAGATAAATTTTTATCAAATCTCGGTACAATCCAAAAAAATAAAGAAAAGCTTGCGCCCGTAGAACCCGGCGCAGCACCCCAAATTACACAAAAGGAAAGACAAGAATTGATCGAGGCTGAAAAAATTTATCAAGAGGGGATCGCTTCTCTCCGCGATTTAATCGCTCCGAGCGCGATGGAAATCCGTTATGATTCCATACGCCTTGAAAGTTTATACGCGCAGAGTTTTTATGTTTACACGTATCCGCGTTACTTGGAAGCGAACTGGCTTGCGCCGATAATCAATTTTGAAGCGACAATGGATATCGCGCAGTTTATTTATCCGATAGATTCGAGCGCTATAATGAAAGTTCTCCGAAAAAAAGTTGCGCAGATGCAATCGGCCGCGCATATTGCCGCGGAAAAAGGGCATGTTCGCGATCCGGCGCTTGAAACAGCGCTTGAAGAC
>CAZNCD010000038.1:0-7624 GCA_964571575.1 uncultured Candidatus Peribacteria bacterium | reverse complement strand
AAAAAACTTCAAAGCGAGGTTTCTGCTGCGGCGAAAAATTCCGTTGAAATATGGCATTTTCAGAATTATTTGCATGAAGCGTATGAAGCGGCGGAATATATCGAAAAAAAAATAAAAGGCGGTGCCAGCGCTTCGGATTTTGCGATTCTTGGCCGCACGAATAATTTGCTGCAACCCTTTATTGATGAATTAAAACGCAGGGGAATCCCCTATTTCGCTCGCGCGAATCAAAATGTGATTGAAACAAGCGAGGCGAGAGATTTGATTGCGATTTTGCGCGTAATTATGAATCGCAAAGACAACACGGCGATTTTTCGGATTTTGCAGATTCCGGTTTTTGATATTCCGATGAAGGAGATTTTCAGTTTTATGAACGAGTTGAACGAAACTCATGAAAGTTATTTCAATAATCTTGATGAGTACGGACGGAAAAATAAGATTGATGGTTTTTGCCGCGTGCATGCGGTTTTGGAAGAATTAGTCGGCGGCGCGAAAAATAAACCCGTCAGTGTAATTTTGGGAAAATTTTTGGATGAATCAAAATATATAAAATTCCTGTTGGATAATTTGACCACTGAAAATGAAGATAAAATAAAAAATATTGGTGCGTTTTCAAAAATCGTCGGTGATTTTGAGCGCGAAAATAAAGAAAATTACATAGGCACTTTTCTTGATTATCTTGAACTGCTTGAGGAGGCGGAAATCGTTGAAAGCGACAATAATTTTGAGCAGGAGGAGGGCGTGAAAGCGCTCACTGTCCACAGCGCGAAGGGTTTGGAATTTAAAAATGTTTTTGTTGTAAATATGGTGAAGCAAAGGTTTCCGGCAACCGATAAATCCGATCCTGTTGAAATGCCGGATGAACTTTTAAAAGAGCTGCTGCCAGAGGGCGATCATCATAAAGAGGAAGAAAGGAGGCTCTTTTATGTGGCTTGCACAAGAGCAAAAGAGCGGCTTGTTCTAGCTTATAGCGATAATTATGAAGGCGCAAGGAGCTGGGAACGCTCGCTGTTTTTGGAGGAAATAACAAAAGAACATAAGATCGAGCAAAAAGAATTTATGTTAAATGAAAAAATCAATATTACGCGACCGGATTTTGGCGAGAAAATTTACAGATCAAAGAAAAAAGTCGGTGTGCATGTGAGTTATAGCCAGCTTGATACTTTCAAGATGTGCCCTCTTAAATATTCGTACAGATATATCATAAGATTGCCTACAAAACCGTCTTTTGCAACAAGTTTTGGAACATCTCTGCATAATACCTTGAAGGATTTTTATCGATTGCTTATGGACGGTCAAAAAGTTTCGATTGCGATTTTGGAAGATTTATATGGAAAAAATTGGGTAAATTTGGGATATCAAAGCAAAGCGCATGAAAATAAGCAGAAGAAAAAGGGCTTCAATATGCTGCGAAATTATTACGAAACGAATTCCAAACCGTTTATTGCTCCGGCGTTTATTGAAAAGGATTTTAGTCTGAAAATCGGGCCTTATATGCTTAAAGGCCGCATAGACCGCATTGATGAAATCGATAACGGCGTTTACGAAATTATTGATTATAAAACCGGTAAATCAAAGCGTGAAGAAAGCGTGAATAAAGATATACAACTCTCAATTTACGCGATGGCGTGCGAGGAAATTTATGGCATAAAAGTCGCGCGGGCGGGATGGTATTTTTTGGAGGACGGCGAAAGGAAAGTGAGGGAAAAACCGGTCGATTCCGCGAAAACTCGCGAAGAAATTATCGCAATGATTAAAAATATCGAGGAGTCGGATTTTGCGCCTGATAAAGGCTTTCATTGCAAATTCTGCGATTACAAGATTGTGTGTCCGGCGTGGAATTAGGAGATTTTTTTTGCGCGGATAGATATAAAAATCCGCGCATGTTAAAAAAATCCCTAAACCTTGAAAACTTATTAGATTTTCTTAATTCTTGCGAATTAATCTACAAAGACACAAGAGCTTTTATCTTGCGATAAAAACTGGTATATCTTTCCGATATCAAATTTCTTATCTTGCGACAAGCGATTCAATATCATGTAGAAAGGCTTAGGGAGGAATCGCCCCTAATTTTGATAAAAACGAATTTTTATTTTTGTTAGAGGCGGTTTCTCCCTAAGACTGAAATGCGCTTTTTATTTTTGTTTTAAAGAACAGATAATTTACTACTATTAGGATATCATAGTTTTGCCAATTGTGTCAAGAGCAATTTTGGACTTTTTTTTATCTCGCGAATCCTATAGAATTAGGCCACATGGAAATCGTTTTAATAATTGTTTTTGTTGTTATCGCCGTCGGCGTTGCCTTTTATGCCGTTTTTATTCGCAGGCAAAGCGGAGCCTCCGAATTCGAAAAGCGAATGGAAATGATGAATGAGAATGTCGCGAACACGCTTAAAGTTATGCTGGGCGAACTCGGCGCGACGCGCAGGAGCGTTGATGAAAGGCTTAAGGAAAACGCTCTCCGGCTTGATAATGCGGCAAAAGTTGTCGGTGATGTTAAAAAGGAACTCGGCCAATTATCAGAAGCAACGGCAAATATGATAAATATCGGCAAAGAAATTTCTTCTCTGCAAAATATGATGCGCGCGCCGAAATTTCGCGGACAAATGGGCGAGAATTTTCTTGAGAATTTGCTGGCGCAAGTTTTTATAGAAAGAAAAACTTACGATTTGCAATATAAATTCAAAAGCGGTGAAATGGCGGATGCGGTTATACATCTGCGCGACGGGCTTATGGTTGTTGTTGACGCCAAATTCCCTTTTGAAAATTTTAAAAAGATGATTGAAGCGCAAAATGATAAAGACGAAAAAACAAGTCAGACCGCCCGCAAACTGTTTGTAGCGGATGTTAAAAAACATATAGACAGTATCGCGAAAAAATATATTTTACCGGGCGAAGGAACCCTTGAATTTGCCTTGATGTATATTCCGGCTGAAAATGTTTATTACGAAACTGTAATCAAAAACATTGACGGCGAGGCGAATATCAGCGAATATGCGTTGAACAAAAAGGTGATTCCTGTTTCGCCCAATAATTTTTATGTTTATTTGCAGACTCTTTTGATTGGACTGCGCGGCTTGCAGCTTGAAAAAAATACGCAGGAAATGCTTGCTTATTTATCTCATCTTCAAGTGGATTTTGAAAAATTTGCTGAAGAATATGAGCTTGTTGGCACACATTTGACACAGGCAAAAAATCGTTATGATGATTCGAGCAAACGCTTGGATAAATTCGGAGATAAATTATCGTATATAGAAGGCGCTCGCGAACATAAGAGCCTGGCGTCGGAGAAAAAAATCAAATCGGAGAAGATTGCGGAGGATTAAGCGGCTTTACTTTCAAGCTCAAATACAATAAAATACATTTGCTTTGTAAAGGTATTTTTAATTTATGTCCGTAAAAATAGCTGATTTGGCTAAAAAATTGGGCATCACTGCAGTGCAGCTGCGAAAAAAAATTAATGCGAGCGGTTTTGAGATTAAATCTCGCGCCACCACCATTGACGATGATATCGTCAAGTTTATTGAAGATGAATTCGGCGAAAAGAGAACCGTCGTAGCGCAAACCGAGGCATCACTTCCAATTTCCGCTGAAAAAGAAAAATCGGGAAACAAAAGCGGCGTGGAAAAGGCATTTGACAATGTGAAAACACCCGGCAATGTGGAAAAGGCGTCTGGCGATACGACTGAAGTTTATGCGGAAATTTACGATAAAGCGCTTGATCGTGAAATTATCAAAGCGCAAAGAAAAATGACAGCCGGAAAAGACCTGAGACCCAAAAAGCCCGTGAGGGAAATACGCGCTCCGACAACGGTCGCTGCGCCAATGCAAGTCGGCGATGTAATTGAAATTCCGGAAGTTATTCCCGTAAAGGAATTTGCCGAAAAAACCGGAATTCCGGTTGCAAAAGTCATCGGTGAACTTATGAAAAACGGAATTTTGGCCAATATAAATCAGCAAATCGATTTTGAAACCGCGCAAATTATCGCCGACGACATGAAAATTGCCATCAGAAAGAGAAGAACAGCCGCTTCAATCTCCGAAATGATGGAAGGAAATCTTGACGTACTTTTAAAAGAAGACGATAAAAGCGTTCTTAAGCCAAGGCCTCCGATTGTTGTTGTAATGGGGCATGTTGATCACGGAAAAACAAAACTGCTTGATAGAATAAGAAAAACTCATGTTGCGGAAGGCGAAGCCGGCGGAATCACCCAGAAAATCGGGGCTTATCAAATTGAATTAAAAGACAGAAAAATCACATTTTTGGATACGCCCGGCCATGAAGCGTTTACGGCAATGCGCGCCCGCGGAGCCAAAGTAACGGATATCGCGATTCTTGTTGTGGCCGCGGACGAGGGCATTAAACCCCAAACAATCGAGGCCATTCATCACGCAAAAGAAGCGGGCGTTCCGATAATCGTCGCTCTCAATAAAATCGACAAACCGGCCGCGAATGTGGACAAGGTAAAAGGCGAACTGACAGAATATGAACTTGTTTCCGAAGAATGGGGTGGAAAAACCATTATGGTCCCCGTTTCCGCGATAACGGGAGAGGGTGTCGATACTTTGCTCGAAATGATTCTTCTCACGGCTGACATTATAAATCTGCGCGCCAATCCGGACCGCAAAGCCGTTGGAACCGTGATTGAAGCGCATCTTGATAAAAGTCTTGGTCCGGTTGCGACGGTTATAGTCAATACCGGAACTTTGCGCATAGGCGGCAATGTTGTCGCGGGACCCGTGCACGGAAAAGTAAAAGCAATGAAGGATTTCAGCGGTAAAAATATAAAAGAGGCCGGGCCAAGTACGCCGGTATTTATAGCGGGACTTACAAAAACTCCTCACGCCGGAGACGTTTTGCATGTTGTCGCGGACGAAAGAACCGCCCGTGAAAACGCGTCGAAAATAAAAAATATACAAGCTTTTGAAGCCGCCAAAGGAGGACTTTCCAACATTATAAATCAAATACAATCGGGGAATTTAAAAGTCCTCAAAATAGTTTTGAAAGCGGATACGAAAGGCTCTCTTGACGCTTTAAGAGAATCGCTGGCAAAAATCCATCACGAAGAAGTGGCGTTGAAAGTTATACACAGCGGCGTAGGAAATATCACGGAAAGCGATGTCACTATGGCATCTGCAAGCAATGGAATAGTCATCGGTTTTAACACTCTTGTCAGCCAGCATGTTAAAAATATCGCGGAAAGATATGGTGTTGAAATCGCGACATACAACATTATTTATAAATTACTTGAAGATATTCACGGAATTTTGTCCGGCATGCTTGAACCGGAAATTATCGAGACTGTTCTCGGCCAAATGCAGGTACTGCAAATTTTCTATCATAAAAAACAAAATATGATTGTGGGCTGCAGAGTTACAAGCGGAATCGTGCGCAATAAAGCTCATCTGCGCGTTATGCGCGGGGGCGCAGTTATCGGCGCGGGAGAGATTCAATCGCTCAAAAAAGTCAATGAAACGGCAAATGAACTTAACGAAGGCAATGAATGCGGTGTAAAATATTTTGGAGAAGTGGAGCTCGCGGAAGGCGACACGCTTGAAGCGTATATAACGGAGCGGCGCAAAAAGGAACTCAAAACAATATGACAAGGCCGTTGCCGGACAGACCGTTCCGCCGCAGGCGGAACACGAATCTATAGAAATAAACCGTCCGCCGAGGGCGGACACCGAAGGCAACACAGGCCTATAAAATAAACTGTCGCGCAGCGACACCACACACTATATGCGATATTCAAAACTTTTCGGGAAAACCCATGTTGATGCGCCTCATGATGAAAGTTCCGTGAACGCGCGGCTGTTGATGCGCGGCGGATTTATAGATAAAGTTGCGGCGGGAATTTATAATTTGCTTCCTTTGGGAATACGGGTTTTTAAAAAAATAAACACTGTTATTCGCGAAGAAATGGACGCTGTCGGCGGTCAGGAATTGCTTATGCCGGCTTTGCATCCTATTGAATTATGGAAACAAACCGGACGCGACAAAACAATGGATGAGATTTTATACAGAACGCATGCCGGCGACAAGGAATTTGTGCTAGGCCCGAGCCACGAAGAAACCGTCACTCCCCTTGCGGCAAAAACAATAAAATCATATAAAGATTTACCGATGGTTGTTTATCAGATTCAAACGAAGTTCAGAAACGAACCGCGCGCCAAATCCGGACTGCTTCGCGGACGCGAATTCGGAATGAAAGATATGTACAGTTTCCACGCGACTAAAGCGGATCTGGATGAATATTACGAAAAAGTCAAACGAGCTTATCTGAATGTTTATAAACGATGCGGACTCGATGTTTATGTAATGAGCGCGAGCGGCGGACCTTTCAGCGAGGATTTATCGCATGAATTTGCGGTAAAAACATCGGCCGGAGAAGATACGATGATTTTATGCGCGAAGTGCAATCTTGCGCAAAATCTTGAGATAGCCGAAGGAAAAATTCCCGATCCGGACTGGAAAGAAGATAAAGAAAAACCACTCTCACGCGTTGACGCAAAACGCGGACAAGGCATCGCGGAAGGAGAAAAATTACACAAAATTCCGGGAAGCAAAATTTTGAAAACCGTTGTCTATGTTGTGGAAGATAAAGGTTTTGCGGGAATTATGATACGCGGGGATTTGAATGTAAATGAAAATAAACTTATGCGTTATTTCGGCAAGCGTTTGCGGCCCGCGACTTCCGATGAGTTGGTTAAAGCGGGTTTGATTGAGGGCTTTATTTCACCTGTGAAAAATGAAGCCATTCCGTTTTTCGCTGATTTTTCCATTAAATATTTGAAAAATCTATGCACCGGCGCCAATGAAAAACATGTTGATTATTTAAACGCGAATATCGGCCGCGATTTTGTTCCGAAAGATTTTGCGGATTTCGTTGAAGTTAACGGCGGATTTGCGTGTCCGAAATGCGGCGGCGAATTAAGCGAAGAAAAAGCCATTGAGGCCGGAAATATCTTCAAGCTCGGAATAAAATACAGCGAACCGTGCAATCTTAAATTTGTCGATGAAAACGGCAAAGAGCGGTATGTGATTATGGGTTGCTATGGAATCGGAAATACTCGCTTAATGGGCGCGATAGTGGAAGTTCTTCACGATGATAAAGGCATTATCTGGCCAAAAACAGTCGCTCCATATAATGCGCATTTGATTTCCATCGGCGCGGAAAAAGATGTTACAAAGGCTGCGGATGATTTATATGAAAAATTGCGCGGCGCAGGAGTTGAAGTTTTGTACGATGACCGCAATGAAAGTCCGGGGAAAAAATTTAATGATGCGGATTTGATTGGAATTCCGCTGCGAATTGTCGTAAGCGCAAAAACTTTAAAAGAAAAATCCGCTGAGCTAAAAGAGCGAACCGGCGATAAACCGGAACTTGTTGCGCTAAAATTCATTGTCGATAAAATTCTTAATATAATATGAAAGTTTTGATTCTGGGAGCAAATGGCATGCTTGGTCATGATTTGATGAATGTTTTTGGCGCGCCTGTTGGATATGAAATAATCGGCTTGGATAAGCCGGAAATTGACATCACAAATAAAGAACGGATTTATGATTGTATAAAAAATGCGCGGCCGGATGTTGTTATTAATGTCGCGGCTTATACCGCGGT
>CAZNCD010000037.1:0-7641 GCA_964571575.1 uncultured Candidatus Peribacteria bacterium | reverse complement strand
CATGTGCTGAAAAATTTAATCTACAATGGAAACTTAACTGTGATACAATACACAATTTGCAATTCACATTATAAATTCTTCATTCCCTGCTTGATAATATGTTTCCAGTCGTAAGGGAATTTAAATGTTTCAACGGCGCGGATTGTTGATGCGAAAACTTCCCAGATGTTTTTCGATTCATATGTAAAAGAATTTCCGGTTTCATCGTTTGGGTTGTAATTGGAAAGCGGGTGGAGGGATTTAGGGGCGATTGGGACAATCCCGTTCCGCCATAAATCATAAAAAAAATTTTCATCAATTGCGTCGGGGAAAACAATCATCATATCGCATGCCTCAAAAAACATACGCCACGTTTTGGAATTAACGGAAACCGCGGCGGTTTTTTCCCTGAAATCAAAAGAAATCTCATTATTATCTCCGTGATGAAAAAGCACGGTCGAGGCATTTATGGAATTTAAAGCCTCCGCCAATCCGGCGACAAGATTTTTATCTTTTGTATTATCGTACCAAATGCCGATTACAGGAGATTTATTTTTTAACGTAACCGGAAAACCGTTTTTAATTTCCGATTTATAATCTTTTTTCCTTTTGAGAATTTCCCTGAAGTCGCTTTCTGTTTTTTGGACAGGCATTTTTATTTTTGTTTATTAGGCGCAAATTTGCTTTATCTATCCATTTTGCCTCCGCGGGGCCCGCGCCAATTCAACTATTTATCAAATAATTATACCTCATTTTGAGCTTAAAATCCAGACTGTAGAGGTTGACTGGATAGAAGAATTATTGCAAAACATATCCGGGGACGGTTCTCAGGTTTTGCTCATACACAAGCCCCGCGGATAGAGAACCGTCCCCATGTTATAATCATTGTATATGAAAAAACTTTACCTTTTGGACGCAAACTCCGTTTTTTACCGTGCATTTTATGCACTTCCCCACTTCAAAACATCCAAAGGCGAGCTTACAAACGCGACATACGGTTTCACCGCCACGCTCTTGCATTTTCTCCTTGAACACGAGCCCGACTATATCGGAATAGTTTTTGATAAAGGCAAAAAAACTTTTCGCCATCAAGAATATAAAGAATATAAAGCGACGCGACCGCCGGCTCCGGATGAACTTTACGCGCAAATTCCAAAAACAAAAGAAATAGTTACGGCTTTTAACCTCCCGCTTTTTGAAGAAGATAATTACGAAGCGGATGACATTCTCGGTGCAATCGCGCGCAAAGAACAACGTGAACAATCGGATTTAAAAACATTCGTTATAACAAGCGACCGCGACGCGTTGCAACTTGTTTCCGATCGCATTTCCGTGATGATGCCGAAAAAAGGATTTAATGAGTACGAAGAATACGATGCAAAAACTGTTAAAGAAAAATTCGGATTAACCCCGGAACAAATTCCGGATTATAAAGCTTTGGCCGGCGATGCGTCCGATAACATAAAAGGCGTGAAGGGAATTGGCGAAAAAACCGCAAAAGATTTACTCGCGCAATACGGATCCTTGGAAAAAATTTATAAAAACGTGGATAAAATTCAAGGAACGCTTCATACAAAATTAATAGACGGAGAACCCGACGCAAAATTTTCAAAATACATGGCAACTCTTGCAACGGATTGGCCGATAAAATTTGATTTGGAATCATGCGCTGTTACAAATTTTGATACGCAAAAAATCAAAGAAATTTTTGCGAACTTGGAATTCAAAACTCTCTTAGCGCGATTCGAAAAATTTCAACAAAAATGTCAGCCAACACTTTTCTAAAACAACTTTTTGGGACCAGGCCCCAAAAACTACCGAAAACTGCAAAAACTATCCTTAAAAATTTCTGCCTCCGTCCCCGCCTCCTCCGTCCTGCCCCCGTCCCCAAATCTTGAACAAAAAAATTGAACATACGCCTCCGCATACACAAGGCAAAAATACGTCCCAGTCAAATTAAAATTACATATAAAAGCATATTTTTTTACCCTCGCAATAGAATTAGATTCATCGCTTATACAAGCCAAAACCTCCGAACAACTTTTTTAGACAACCCCCTTTTTTACACTTCAAAATCACTTAAAAAATTTGTCAAAGTTTATTTTATGTACTAGTATTCCCTCGCTAAATAATTTTTTCCATATGCCAAAATCCAGGATTATCACCAGTCTTGATGTAGGCAGTTCAAAAATACGAACAGTCGTTGCCGCGATTGAAGAAGACGGCGCGCGCGCCGGAGTTCCAAATATAATAGGAGTGGGCATTACTCCTTCAACGGGTTTAAGAAAAGGTTCCGTGATTGATGTTGAAGAAGCAATCAGTTCCATCACCACGTCTCTTGAAGATGCGGAACGAATGGCGGGCGAACCGATCAATCATGTTTTTCTAGGTATCGGCGGAACGCACATTGAAACAATGGATTCAAAAGGAGTTATCGCGGTTTCAAATGCAAATCAAGAAATCACGGAAGAAGATGTTGATAGAGTTCTTGAAGCCGCACAAGCCGTCAGTATGTCCGGCAACAAAAGAATTTTACGAATCATTCCAAAAACATTCACGGTTGATGAACAAAAAAGAATAAAATATCCGGTCGGCATGACGGGCATCAGACTTGAAGTCGAAGCCCATATTATTACCGGTCTTATCCCGATAATTAAAAATATCGAAAAATGCGTGCTTCAGTCGGGCGTTGATATTGACGATATTATCCCGACGTGTCTTTCGTTTCCCGAGTCGGTTTTGAGCAAACGCCAAAAAGAACTCGGCGTTGTTGCCGTTGACATTGGAAGCGGCGGCACTGCAATCACGGTTTTTGAAGAAGGGATGATGTTGCACACGGTCGTTATTCCCGTCGGCGGAGAAAACGTAACGAACGATATCGCGATTGGACTTCGCACATCAATCGATACCGCTGAAAAAATCAAAATCGAATACGGCTCATGCGTCCCGGAAGACGTGAATGACAGAGAGACAATTGATCTTTCGCTTTTGAGCAAAATCGACATGCAAAAAGTTTCAAAGAAAACAATGGTTGAAATAATAGAAGCCCGTTATCAGGAGATTTTTCTGCTTGTCAAAGAAGAACTTAAAAAAATACATCGCGACGGAATGCTCCCGGCGGGCGTTGTTTTAACCGGCGCGGGTTCAAAAATGTCCGGAGTTATAGATCTCGCGCGCGATACATTAAATCTGCCGGTTCAAATCGGTTTTCCGCAGAATTTTGACGGGATCGTGGACAAAATTGACGACCCGGCTTACGCGACGGCAATCGGACTTATTCACTGGGGATCAAGAGCGCAAACTCACACGGGATACAGCTTAAATTTCCGCGGATTAAATCTTAAAAAAACCTATTCAGGAGTTAAAAACTTTATAAAAGGGTTAATTCCATAACTTTATATATATGGCAAACAATAAAACATCCCGAGCGCACAGCGCAAAACAAAATCTCAGAAACTTGTTTGGATCAAACCCTCACGCAAATACAAAAACAATAGAAATAATTCCGGACATCACCCCTGTCGCAAATCTTAAAGTTATCGGCATGGGCGGCGGCGGAGGCAATGCTTTAAACCGCATGATTAAAGCCGGACTCAAAGGAGTGGAGTTTATTGCGGTCAACACTGACGCGCAAGCTCTCTACCATTCAAACGCCGATATTAAAATTAACATCGGCAAAGCAACAACGCGCGGACTCGGCGCGGGCGGCAATCCTGATATTGGCAAACAAGCCGCGGAAGAAAGTAAAGAAGAACTCCGTTCATCAGTGGAAGGAGCCGACATGATTTTTATAACATGCGGTCTCGGTGGAGGAACGGGTACGGGCGGAGCCCCCGTTGTCGCGGAACTTGCGAAAGAACTGGGAATTTTAACGGTCGCGGTTGTCACAAAACCGTTTGGTTTTGAAGGCAACAGGCGCAGGACGCAGGCCGAAGAAGGTCTTGAAAATCTCAAGAATAAAGTGGATACGCTGATTGTCATTCCAAACGACAAACTATTGACGCTTATCGACAAAAAAACACCGATTACAGAAGCGTTCTCGATTGTTGACGATGTTCTTAGGCAAGGTGTCCAAGGCATCGCGGACTTAATCACGATGCACGGAATGATTAACGTTGATTTCGCGGATGTTAAAACGATTATGGAAAATTCCGGCTCCGCTCTCATGGGCATCGGTTATGGTACCGGCGAAAACAGGGCTACGGAAGCCGCGAAAGCCGCAATCAGCTCCCCGCTTCTTGAAATGTCGATTGAAGGCGCGAAAGGAATTTTGTTCAATATTACCGGCGGCAACGATTTGAGCATGTTTGAAGTTGATGAAGCCGCAAGAATTATCACGGAAGCCGCTGATCCCGACGCGAATATCATTTTCGGCGCGGTTATCAATGATTCTTACACCGGCGAAATGAAAGTTACTGTTATTGCGACGGGTTTTGCGGAAATGCCGAAAGAAAAAGCAACAGCGCAAACTTCTCGTGTTCACTCATCACTTGGAACTTTGCCAACAACGCCGATAAAAGCCATGGAAAACGAACTTGATATTCCAGCGTTCATCAGACGCAAGATGAATTAGGGGGACGGTGGTGGTTTTTCTTGACAAATTTGAGAGCGGCAAGAAGGGGACGGTGGTATTGAACCGGCATTGAACCGCTCTTTTTATGTTAAAATACGCCTATGCGCGAAAATTACGAAAATTGGAACAAATTCGTCGCGGCTCACTCTCTCGGTACAATCCATCAAACAAGCATGTGGGGCGATTTTCAAGCGAAAAACAAAGGACGAAATAAATATTTTATCGTTACGCTCGAATCATTGCGCGCTTCCAAACCCGCTTCCGTTAAATCCGCATCCGTCCTCGTTGACCGCCTGCCTCCGTCAGTCAGAAACCACCGTCCCGCCCCTTTACCACCGTCCCCCATTCAAGCCGGTGGTCTTTTTATTCGCCACCGTCTTCCGTTCGGACTTTCATGGCTTTATTGTTCGCGCGGACCTTTGTGCGATTATTCAAAACCCGCGCAACTTCAAGCGCTTTTAAAAAAACTCGCGCCAATCGCGAAAAGAGAGCGCGCAGTTTTTCTACGCATTGACCCGCCACTTCACAAATCCGCGCCGCAAAAACTTCCGCTCGGTTTCCGCTTAGCGCACGCCGAATACCAGCCAACTCACACGCTTATCCTTGATTTATCGCAGACCGAAGAGCAAATTCTCGCGCAGATGAAGCCAAAAGGTCGCTATAATATTAAAGTTGCGCAGAAGCATGGCGTAAAAATCCGCGCCGCAAATGCCAAAACACTAATCAAAGATCTCGACAATTTTTATAAAATTCTTTCTTCAACGGGGTCACGTGACGGATTTCATATTCATCCAAAATCTTATTACAAAAATATGCTCGATGCGCTTTCTCCGCAAAAAATGGCAGACCTTTTTATCGCAAAATACAGAAACAAAACTATTGCCGGTATTATTGTCGTATATTTCAAAAATAATTACAATTCAGGCAACGGCACCACCGTCCCCCTCCTTTACCACCGTCCCCCTTCCACCGCCACTTATTATTTTGGCGCGTCCGATTACGAATACAGAAATTTAATGGCGCCATACTTATTGCAATGGGAGGCGATTCGCGAAGCCCGCCGCCGCGGATTCAAATTTTATGATTTCCTTGGAATCGCGCCGCTCAACGCAACCTGCGCGTCAGTAAATCCTTCCGGCGTACCCGACTCAAACCAATCAGCCGCAGATTCATCCGGCGCGCCCAACCCCCGCCACCCATACGCAAAAATCACAGACTTCAAAATGAAATTCGGCGGCCACATACACGCTTACTCGCAAACAAAAGAATTTGTTTTTAAGCCGGTTTGGTATTTAATTATGCAAGCCGTGAAAAAACTGAAAATTCTTTGAAGGATGGGTTTGATTCTTCAAATATGCTGCGAGCTCTCTAAGTCTTTAGCTCTATAGTCAGGGGGGGTGCCGTGAGGATAGCCTTTAAGCGGATCATGATAGTGGGGATTCCCCTTAGCGTCGATAAACCCGGCCCTTTTGCCTTTATCGTCATAAATTACGCTGACAATATTGCCGTTAGTAAGCACAAGTTGAACTCTATAATAATCTTTGTCTTCTATCTTTATCAATTCTTTTCCGGCCTTTCTTATTACAACGCCTGCTTCATACGGTTTCATGAGTTGCGCAATAATTTCAGGCATGGTTTTTCCGTCAAAAGCCTGCTGTTTAGATTTAAAATCCCTGATTAACAACGCGCGAATAATAGGATTATCCGCATCCGAATTTCTCTGCATATATTGATCAAAAGCTTGCCCAAAGGCAAGTGTTACATACGCCGGGTTATCCTTATAATCTTCCCATTTGTGGTCTAACAAATGATCAGCAATGTCGTCCGGGGATTCCGATGTTTTTTCACTTTTAGGTTCCGCCCCCCCCTTGTCTTTTTCTTTCGCAACAACAGGGGGATGTTCTTTGATTATTTTCGCAACCGTTTCTTTGGCATATTCGTCAGGATTTTTAATACAAGCGACAGCGGTTTTTATCGGTTCCTTATTTGCATCTTCGCCCAAATCTTTTTTGCTTATAATCATTTCAGCCAAATCCGGATGCGCAGTCAAATATTGTTTGGCGGCATCTATTTTGCCTTTCTCTTTTTTTACAGCCGCACCAGATTCAGGATAAATATTATATCCATTGCTTATATATACAGCTGACAAAGCCTCGCTCGCCTCATTCAAAATTTTTACCGCTTGATCTCTGAATTCTATCAATTTAGGGTCGACATCCGTATTTTCCGGCCGTATTACCGTTCCTGCCAATTTTTCCCCTCTTCCCCGCGCTTCTGCCAATGCCGCGTCGGAACTGGGAGTTTCAACAGGTTTAACTTCAGCCATCTTCTTTTTTCCCAAGCCGACTCTCACATCAGTCGCGGTAACCTCCATTTTATCTCCATTGCTGATAGGCACCCTTTTTTGCGAGTTATTCGCATCAACATAATCATTTCTACCAGCATCATAAATTGCGATTATAGACTCTTTCGCGCCTTTTTTAGTCACCGCATATGTTTCATATTTTCCATTATCCAAGTCAACAAGTCTCACAGCTTTTTCCGCCGCCTTATCCCCTCCAAAATCCACAACCCCGTTTTTGACATATTTACTGGGAGTTTTTCTAGCCTCGGCTCTGTAATACGAAGGCGATTTTTCAGCGTCTTTAGACCCATCAACCGACTCTCCCGTATTTTTAGATTCACTCTCCTGTGGTTTTGGCGGATATCCGTCGTGCGCGATTTCCGCGCCGCGTCCTTTGAAAAAATCACCAACGCGCGCCAACAACCTTTCGCTTTTTTGTTTTAATTCCACGGCGCTAAACATAATTTGAATATCCTCCGAAGACATCGGAATCCCATTATATTTTCCGTCACTTCCTTTTGTGAATTTTGTATAACTGCCGTCATCGTTGGCTCTGTAAATATTCCCATCAAGCCATTTCATATACCGCTGAATTCCATAAGCGGTTGTCGTCATTACAATATCTTCGCCGCCATCAAGTCTTTTTGTGGCATCCTGCAACTCTTTTTGTTCAAGGTTTTGCGTTTCTTCCGCGGGTATGCTTTGTCCTTTGTTATAAACAGCTTGCAGGTCCAACGCGCTTGAT
>CAZNCD010000036.1:0-7657 GCA_964571575.1 uncultured Candidatus Peribacteria bacterium | reverse complement strand
AGCCCGAAAAGATGTTTCCCGGATTTTGCGACGATTCCGGTTTTTAACCCGAGCGTAAGCGAAAAAGCGAATATCAACGAAGCGCCTTTAATTAAAGAGGGTTCAGCGCGCGCCTGTTATAATTTCAATTTATACGAAAGCCCGACGGATCACAAAGGCATGTATCAATATTTTAAAGACGTAAAGATCGGCTACGACTATGATCCTAGCCCGTTTTCAGGCGATTTTGAGGGTCATGATGATTCTTATCTTGAAAAATTTTATGACAGCGAAAAATTCGAGAAGGATAAAGTTACGGACCCGGAAACGAATAAAGAAATAAAAGTTAAAGATTTGGATCCGCAAAAATACAAACTAATACAAAATATATACGATATTTTCCTGACTGAAGAAAAATCACTGAATGTTTATAAATTTATGGAATGGTTTAACCGCACTTACATTAATGATAATAACAAATACCTTAAATACGACTGGGATACGTTTCAGAAAAAGTTTTTGGAAATCGACAAACCGATAACGTATTCAATGAGAAAACTCGGCTGGAACGAGATTTTTGATAAACACATTAAAGGAACGGCGCTTGAATCCAAGGCGCAGGAAATTAAAAAAGTTTATGATGCAACTGCTGATTTGAAAAAATATGGAATCAAGGTTTTTGCGACATCTGACTGCGAATTTAATAGTAATTTTTTGAACGATTTGACGGGCGGTTTGCTCGGCGATTCGAACGATTACAGCTGCGACAGAATGAGTGTTGCGTTCACGCCTCATTTTGACAAGATAATCTCCAGTGTTGTTTATCACAAACAGCCCGATGAATATATTTTAAAAAGCCAAATAACTTCTCCGACCGCGAATGTTTTACCGATTGACAAGCCGAGACATGTTGCATTCATAGATTCCAAAACAAGCGACGAAGCCCGCATTGATTATCCGAATATTTTTGCGGCGAATTCTTACGAACAATGGATTAAAGAATTGGGGGAAAAAGAATACGAGCTTTCAAAATTAACCGGCGAAGGTTATAAGGGCGCGCTCACGAGCATTTTCCAGAAAGGAACCGAATCTTATTATAACAACGACAAAAAAGACGCGATGCTCATTATAGATGAAGATAAGGTTCGCGACGCTTTCGTGTGGAAAACCGCGAATATTGATGAGAAACATTCTTATCTTTTGCAAAATAATGCGGGGGACGGAAAGCCGTATGAAGCAATGTACCTTAATGCGAAGGGCGGCGGAAGTTTCATCGACATGAATTTCAACGGAGATTCCCCTTCGGGCGATTCCGATGATGAATATAACGATTTAATCGCAAAAAAACCGTTTGAGAGCGCGAATTTGATCGCGGAAGCGGCGGCGCAACAACCCGCGATTGCGCCCGGCGGGGATGTGAATGAAATTTCCAGTCCGGGTTATAAATATAAATACAACGGCGAGGATTCGGTTCCTCTTTTAAAATGGCTCCCTGCCATGATTCAGTGGGCGCAAGGTGTCGCAAACACGGTTTCGCATCCTTTTTCTTTTGATGACGCAAGCGTAAGTACAAATCTCGGCAGCGCGGATAATTTGTATGAAACGAATTCTTCCGGAGATAAAACCGTGAAATTGAGATTGATCTCCGCTGATAACGAAAAAACAAACGCGGAAGCGGGCGCGGGCGATCAAATAAGCCTTAAAGTCGAGGCTGTTGATGCCGGAGGCAAAACTGTCGCTCAAGACAGTTCCACAAGTGTCAAACTGGAAATATCGTCTAAGAATAAAATTAAATCTTCAATTGACAACACGACCACGCAAACAATGACGAACGGATACACAATGTTTCAGATTACGGCGGGAAACAGCACTGAAACTTTTTCGATATATGCCGCAGGCGTAAAATCGGATAAAAGCAAAATTCAATCAAATTCTTTTGAAGTTAAAATTATAAACAGGAAACTTGCTATTACACCCCCTTCAGTAAATATAAACGCCGGAAGCGATACGAAATTTACGGTAAAAGTTGGCGTGATCGGCGATGATGGAAATATAGATTCTTCCGACAGCAAAACAACTGTTGATATTTCCGCGATAAACGGTTCGGATAAATTTATAAAATTTGTAGATAAAAGCGCGAAAGCTTTTAACGGCATTGCGCTGTTTAAAGCCGAATCAACAAAAAAATCCGGCTTGGTTGAGCTTGCGGCTTCGGTTCCATCGGGAGAATCCGCCGTACCCGGAAAAGCTTTATTTTCTGTTTACCCGGGACCCGCTTCAAGCGTTAATTTAGACGTAAAGCCAAGCATATTGAAAATAGGCGGAACAAAAGCGAAAGTAAAAGCAATCGCTTACGACGCAAACGGAAACATTGCGGCGGAGACGATTTCGTTTACATTTAAAACCGCGGGGCCCGCAAAGTTTTCTTCGGAACAGACGGACGCGGATCCGGATAAAGATGACATGCAAGTTATAACCTTAAACGGTTCCGCGGAAGTTGAAATTGAAACCGAAGCAAAGGAAGGAGATGTGAAAGTGGAAGTTCAGGCTGAAACAGAAAATGGCAATTTGTCCGCCGATAAAACCGTAAAATCAACGAATGATTTATATTTAATTCTTTCCGCGACCGCCGACAAAATAAAAGCCGACGCGGTTTCAAAAACGTTTATAACCGCTTCGATTAAAGACGGAAAAGGCGGTTTGATCAAAGATTATTTCAGCCCCATAACGTTTAAACAAAGCTCATCCGTATACGGACGGCTTACGGACAAAGTTTCTAAAAATATCGAGGATGGAGCCGCGAGCGCGGAATTTATGTCATCCAAAAAATCCGGCTCAACAATGATTATGGTTGAAGCGCCCGGATTTGAGCCAAAATTCATAGAAATTAAAACAATTGCACTGGATCCTTACGAAATGAATCTTGTTTCCGACAAAAAAACAATCATAAGCGATGGCCAAGATTACGCCAATATACAAGTTGTCATTTATGATAAAAATAAAAATCTTATTGATTCCGGAACGCATCCCGCTTCGTTGCGGATAACCGATGATACGGCTTCTTACGGCAAATTTGAAAACGGCAAAATCACCGCTGATATAAAATTTATTGATGGGAAAGCCACGATAAAACTTTTATCCACCGCCAAAAGCGGAGCAATACATATTATCGCGAATGTTCCAAGCTTGCCGGATAAAAATAAATCGGCTCTTGAGATATTCAGCGTCAAAAGATTTTTCTCGAACAGCATGGACGGCGTCAGCAAAACACCTTTATACGCGACTGTTGCGGGTGAAAATTTTGGAGATATTTCTGTGCCGAATTATTTTGCCGGACAAATTTTGTTTAATGGAAAAACGCAGGCCGTTACGTCCTCTCTTTCATCAGATTTTGAAGTTCCGATAGGTTTTGGGCTGCAGGGCGATAATAAACATTTGCTTTTACTTGCCGCGGGAATGAATGTTGGAGAAGCTTCCATGCAGGATATTTCGGATCCGATAATTATTCTCGGCGATCCGACGGTGAAATTGATTGGCGCGAACGATGTTTCCGATTTTGGGTACACAAAAGACATTGGCCAAAAAATATACAGCGGCGATGAAAACGTAAAGTCCGTGATTCCGATAGATTATGACAACAACGGCAAACAGGATATTATGCTGGCTTATGAAAGCGGCAAAGTGCGTTTGCTGGAAAATGTCGGCGGAGAGGAAAAATTCAGGGACAGAGGAATCTTTTTGGATATAGCGAACGGATTGAACGCGATTATCGTTACGGATATAGATAATAACGGAATGTCGGATTTAATCGCGGCGACGAAACGCGGATGCAAAAAAAACGAAGTCTGCGTTGATATATATAAAAATAAAGACGGATATTTCTACCGTGAAAATCTTCCTCTAAAAATATCAAAACAGGCCGCGTCCATAGCAACGGCGGATTTGAATAAAGATTCTTATCCGGATCTTGCCGCATCCGACAGTGTCGGCAATGTGTGGATTTTTTACAATAAAAACGGTTCGTTCGATCCAAACGGACAACAGCTCGGATCGCTCGGTGTTAATGTGGACTCCTCAAAAGATTACAGCGAGAATGTTTTGTATTTTTACGACGGCGTCGATATAAACAAAACAATCGATCCGAAAAATCCGCAGAAAGGCTGGGAAACGCTTCCTTTGCCTGTTTCGCTTGATAAAATCGAACTGCTTCCCGATAAAATTAAAAATTTGCCTGATGAAGATTTGCCGGCCGGATATAAAAGCGATTTCGCACAGGGCATGGGCAGCGCCGGCAGTCTTATGAATCTTTCCAAAAAATCCGGAGGCGGCGTGATTGAAAGCGCAAAAACTAAGGATACGGATTTTGCGGTTTATAATTCCGCTAATCAAAAAACGTCAAAATTGATAATAGAGAAACGCGTTGCGGTGGACAAAAAAACCGTTGATATCGGCGATGACGCGCGTTATTCAATAATCGTAAAAGCGAAATCGGACATTAAAAATTTATGGATAAGCGACAGCGTTCCTTCAATGCTTGAAATCGACAAATCTTCCATAAGATACAATAACAAACCGTGCGACGCGTCTTTCACATGCAAAGAAAGCGGAATTTCAACAATGCCGTATATATTTGGCGGAATAAATTTTAGCGCGGGCGGAGAAATAAAAATTTCTTACACCGCGAAAGTAAAATCTTTGCCGAAAATTCTTGTTTCCATCATAAAAAATTCGGATCAGGTCCCGGTCAAAGACGACATACCGGATATTATCGCGAACACGGAAGGCAACACCTCCGGGAATGTTGTGTATTTTTATTCGAGCGGCGAGCCAAAAAACAGCATAACTCCTTTTGTGCAATATATTCATACGGGCCAAAAGCAAAAAACGGAACCGGTTTCTGAATCGTCCGTTAAAAAACTGCAGGAGCTTTATACTCCAAAGAACTATTCTACAGCTCAACATTCCGCAGGCGTTGCAGGTTCGCAAACCGATAAAGAAATTCAGGAATCAACAACCGACACTTTTAAAACGACAATGGACACTTTGTATAATCTGGATAATATCGCGTCCGACGCTCTCGAAAATGTTGCCGACGCCGTTGAAGGCGCCATTGCTTTTTTAAGATGCAAAGGCGGATGTCTTCCATTGCCAATCAATATGGCGTTTCTTGTTCCCGGGATGATAAATACAATGGGCGTGCCCAGCGGATTTCAAGACGGTTTGCCTATATTCGCGACAGGCTGTCCAAGCACAATACCGATATGGCCTCCGACGGATTTCCATGCTTCATCCGGCTTTAGACTTTATATATCGCCGACTTTGACTTTGGGGCTCGGCATTGCGTTTTGCACAGGTCCTTATTTGGCCGGCACATGTTATGCGTTTGCTCCGCCAATCACAAATTTGGTAACCGGCGGAATGTGCGATAAAGTGACCGGTTTTATTCAAAATGCTATTTCAAAAGTAAATAATTTTTTGCAATCCCCGGGCAGCGATGATGTCACTATGGTTGCCGGCGGCGATATGCCGACTGACGGCGGAAAATCGTATGGATTCAATACAAGCGCGGCTTTTGGGAATTATCCGATAAAGACGCAAGGTTCAGTTAATATACGCGTCCCCGGATTCCCGTCAGTGATAGTGAACTGGTTTGACAAACAAATAGAAGAAATCATGAACAAGCTCGGCGACGGACCTGATATTTATGTTTTATATCCGAGATTCGACAATCTATTCGGCACGGCTCTTATTGCCCCTCAAGGTAAATTTGCCGGATTCGGCGAACTTTTGACTTATATAAACAGTATTCCGATTATACAAATAGAAGGCCGCGACGTTCCGATAAAAATTCCGACAATCACTCCTCAAGAAATACAAAAAGTGATAAATGACTACAAACAATTCGTAAAAGATCTTAAACTTGAGGTTAAAAAAATGAAAAAAGCGTTAAAATGCACTGACGAATCCGATCCCAATTATGATCCGAATTATGATCCCGACTACGATCCGAACGACAAATATGACACTCCATATACGGACGCGAGCAACTCGACCGAATTGTGCAAAAAAATAAAATTGAACGTAACGGATTTTGTCAATTCAATCGAAAAAAACATAAACGCGCTTGAAGAATGGAAGGCATTTCCGAAAAAGATTTTGGATCTCAGAAACATAGAGACCAAATACGCAAAACAAATAATAAATTATCTCACGCTTATTTCCGATTATCTCGGCGGATACATGAACAGGCAACAAAGAAGAGTTGAAGCGTGGATGGATGCCGCGATAAAAATCAAACAAATAATAGAAACTTGGAAGCTTATACTTGATTTGATTATTGATTACGAAGTTTCTTGCGATTCGTGCAAATCCGACAGATTTTCCCTTCTTGAAATATTGATGAAAGTTTTTGTGGTGATACCGGATCCGCCGATAATTCCTTTACCGAAATGGCCCGATATTGTTCTTGATTTTTCGCAAATTCAAGCCGGAATAAAAGTTATATGGCCGGATTTGGTGTTTGTGCCGGAAAAAATAATAATTCCAAAACTTCCGAGAATCAAATTCCCTGCTCTGCCGAATGTTATCGTGGAGTTAAAAGCTCTTCCGGTTATACCCGCGCCTCCAAAAATACCGGAGCTGCCGAATCTGCCGCCTCTGCCTCTGCCAAAATTACCGGATCTTCCGCCTGCCCCAAAAATACCGGAATTGCCAAAAGCTCTAACGGTCGTATTAAAATCCTTGAAACAAATATTGAAAATAATATGCCTGATCAAAAAAGGCTTTATTCCAATACCGGAATTGAATTTGAAAACCGAAATAGAAACTTTAACTCAAAGGTCTTTAAGCCCGCCGCTTATGCTTGATTTTATGTATAAATTGAAATATCCCGCAATTTCGTATTCGATGATCGATAAAATAAACGTGAACGTAAAAATAAACGCGCAGATTGATACAAATGTGATTTATGACGCGGTAAAAGCGCTGGCCGATGAATTGAACGGTCTCACAACAGACGTTGTTAAAATCTTCAATGACAGTCTTATGAATCTGCAAAAAGCGGTTGAAAGCGTAACGAGCGCTCCGGGTAAATTACAAATAGACGACATAAATATAAAACCCGGCGCGTACAATCCTTCCGCGAGCGCGCGGCAAATTGTTTTGAAAGCGACTCAGACAACCATTTCTCCGGACAGCCAAATGCTGAACGAACCGATAAAAGACGCTCAATTTAAAAATAATTCATACGCTTACAGATTGAGATCCGCAATGATCTCTTACGAAAACGAGCAGAATAATTTAACGAGCCGTTTGCTCGCAAACGGCATTATGGATTTTAAACCGGCGAGCATTAAAAGATATCTGGCCGCCATAAATAATCCTCCCGCCGGCGGATCCGGAGACATATCCAAAGTTGTTTCTCCACCCGGAATAGATAAAGTTCAGGAAGAATTGCAGCAGGCCGCCGTACCGCTTGGAGTTTACATATATAATCCGACGCTCGGCAAAAGCGATAAATTGATGGATTATAACGACGGAATAAACGGCACCGCTCAAATAGGATATGTTGATTTTGACAGCGATGGCGATAGCGATACCATTTTGAGTTTTGACGGCGATGTTTATATAAAAGAAAATCACAAAAAATCGCCGCAGCCCGAAATTCATTTTACGAATA